>DATHTZ010000747.1:0-4979 GCA_035462675.1 Nitrospiraceae bacterium
CGTCGGTGTACTACCAGGACCGTCTTTATCTCCAGTTCATCAGGGGGCCTTGTCGACCGATACAGAAATCATCTTGATTCCGATCGAATTGATGATGCTCTCCAATCTAGTAGCCCGAAGTATCGCAATGGTTCTAAATCCGAGAGCTTCGAAGGACAAAAAGATCAAAATTCAATTACCATCGGCGATTGATTTGAATGAGTCGAAGCACGTCCGCGGACTCAACTACCTTTCGATGATCATCCTTTCTCACATTGCCCATCGGGAATCGTTCTCTGTGCCACTTCCACCTATCGGCAAACGACACGAGCCTCTACGATCGTGGATTCTGGACGCCATTGAGACATTTGCGATTGCCCACGAGTATGGACACTTCGTAGCTGGACACTCGGACGAGCCAGCCGACGCCGAATCGCGCGTAGAAGGCCTCCCTCCTCATATTGCAATGGAGCTTGAGGCTGATCTAATTGGTCAAACCTTGAGTATCAAGGTCGGCCAGAAAACGAAGAATCCTCTACTGATCACGAAGATCTGCCAGGATGCCCCGCTCGGAAGAGCGGGGAGGAATGGCAGCCCGTAGCGAAGCGGAGGCACATTCCCTCTTGGTTTACAAAAGCCCCGCCTGGAAGGGCGGGGTTCTTTACTAATATAGGAGCCATCATCCTCCTTCATATTGGCGAATATATCCGACAGGCCCGCTCAATACTCAATGAAGGGAGATCTGCACCTGCAAGTGATACTCATCCCTCATTGGAACAACGCATACTGGCATTACAGAATAGTTCAACAGAAAATTTTTGCGCACAGATACCTGAATCAATAAAGGTTTATCAGGACGGGTGGAATTCATTTATGAACAATGTCTGGCTCGAGACTGAGCCAGTCTTTCATAAATGTTATAAAGATATGGGTCCTCTCAATCACTACGCAGATACACAAACGTGAAGAATGACTCGAAACAGGTGCAACCTGTAAAACTCTGTCAGACAGTGTCGACTTGATTCGGAAGTCTGATACCGTGAAATCGATCAAGCCGCCTCCGGCATTCTTCAACCACTTACATGCCTAAGGCAATCGGTGATCCAGCCGATTGGCCTAAATTTGTGCCCACTTGATCAAAGACTTATACAGGGCTTTGACGTATCCTCCTCTTGTTCCAAAAACAAATGATATTGACGAGCGCTGCCAGCGCGTTGCTTTCCAAAGAAGTACTCGTCAATATGATTCTTCCCTAGGTGACCCTGATTCAGTGAGATGATGGACGCCGAGCAACTTCCTTCACATCTTTCCTCCATACTCATTGTGGACGATGAGCCAGATATCTGTCTGGCTCTCGAAGATCTCCTTCGACATGCGGGCTATACGGTGCGTAGTGTCATGACGGGACGAGAGGCATTGCACGAAGCCGAACAGAATCCGGTTGGGGCAGTGATCTTGGATCTGGGGTTGCCGGATCTGAGCGGGTTCGCGGTCCTTCGGGGGTTGGAGGAGCTCGACCCCATGCTACCAGTCATTATCCTCACCGCATCCGTACAAGACAGCCACACGGTGGAAGCACTCCGCCGAGGCGCCGCCGCCTACATCACGAAGCCGTATAACCCCGATGCGCTCAAAATCATTCTTCGTCAAGCCGTTGATGCACGGAAATTGGCGCTCAAGATGCATCGTGCCGAGCGTGCTCTGAGCGCGAGTGAAGAGCAGTTTCGACAGGTTGTCCACGCTGCACCGGACGGGATCGTACTGGCTGATGACAATGGCAAGATTCTCGCATGGAATATCGCTGCCGAACGGCTCTTTGGGTATACAGAGGGAGAGATTCTTGGGCAGGCGCTCAGCACCATCATGCCAACTCGGTACCAAGAGGGCCATCAGCGCGGGCTTGAGCATGCCAAGGGCACTGGCGTATCACTCTTGACTGGTCGAACGATCGAACTTCATGGCTTAAGAAAGGACGGGAGCGAATTTCCCATTGAGGTATCGCTCGGCACATGGAGATTCGGCGGTCAGATGCTGAGCTGCGGCATTATTCGCGACATCACCCAGCGGAAGATGGCTGAAGCGAAGATTCAGCAGCAACAGATCGAGCAGCAAGTCCTGTTGGATCTCATTCCGGCCATGGTCTGGTACAAAGACACCCACAATCGCATTGTGCGAGCGAACCGGCACGCGGCTGAATCCATTAACAAGACGGCGGCAGAGATGGAAGGCCAGCCCACCTCTGACCTCTACCCCGAAGAAGCGGAACAATACTACCAGGATGACCTCCAGGTCATCGCGTCGGGCATGCCAAAGCTCGGCATTGTGGAACTGTACCAAATGGCATCCGGTGAGAAACGCTGGGTGCAAACGGACAAGGTTCCCTACCGTGATTCCCAGGGGAACGTGATGGGGGTCCTGGTTTTTGCTCAAGATATTACCGAGCGCAAGCAAGCGGAAGCGGCGCTGCAAGAAAGTGAAAGTCAATATCGACTCCTGATGGAGGAGACGTCGGACGGGATTGTCGTGTTAGATCGGGACGGATATTTTCGGATGGCGAATTCGAAGGCTTGTGAAATGTTGGGATGCACGAGAGAGGAATTGCTCCAACTTCATGTGAGGGACACCTATATTCCCTTAGAAAAAGCCCTAACTCAGCAACGCCTCGAACAAATTCGCACTGAAAAGCACTTGTATTTTAACCGATTGTTACAACGGAAAGATGGGACGGTCATGTCGGTCGAAATCAGTGCAACCAAGATGTCCGATGATCGCTTCTTAGGTATTATTAAGAGACCGAACGTGACAGAAAGGGGGCCATAGCAAGCTCCCAAAACAGTTGAATTTGGACAGCAAAAATGACCACCTGAAGTTCAAATGGATAGGGGCGATGCGAATGGAGGAGTTATGAGCCTACAATCTATCGATCAACTTGGTTCGAATATTCTTTGGATGGGGGTGACAGAGAGTTTAGAAAACGCGTGGGAAGATTCCAAACCCTTTCAGCAGATGGTGGGGGACCGACTTACGCAATGTGACACCATCGTGGAACTCGCGAAGGTTGTCTGAGGTGAGACTGTCTAAAATTAGTAAACCACAGGTCCGATCTCTAAGATACCAGTGCAACTCCTTGAATTTCAAAGCGCAGAAGGGGTACCAACGACGGTTGGATCCCCTGCCGTAGCTGGACTCCCTTGTCGCTAGATATGGCCAGTGAGTCATGCGGCATTTACCACCAGATGAATGCCGAAGCTGAGTGAATGCTCCGTCGTTTGTTGGTTCCCGTTGGGGACACCAAGGCTTTAGCAGCGGCCAGTCCGTGTAAGATCCACCCCACGCTGCTGCACTCGGTGAAGGTGTCGTTGCGCGTTTCTAGGTCTGGCGCAAAGGCAAGCTTCCCGCTCACCAGCTTCCGCGAGAGTTGCCGAGCCAGGGCGGCGTTCCCGCCCAGTGCGTCGAGCAGCCGCGTCCACTCAGCAATCTTGGTGCGTAGGTCCCGGTTGTGCAGCCGCAGGTCGAAGCGTCCGAGGTGTGAGGCCACCGCCTGCGTGTTCAGCGTCTGTTGAAGCTGTGTCCGGAGCGATTCTCGCTCCTGGATTGCGGTGAGGAGTGTCGGGAGATCGCCACCTGAGACAATCGCGGTGGACAGGCGCACGAGTTCTTGCTCGACGGTCCGGGTTGTCCTTGGAGGGCGAATTCCTGTCCCGTGTCGCTGGTCTCGCCTGTGCCTTCGCAAGGGCTTTCTCAGCGGCATACAGAAGCACGGCAGGGTCAAACAGCTCGGTCGTGAGCGAGTCCCACACGGCCCTGGTGGTCGCCTACATCGGGAGGTGCAGTCCGTTCGAGCAGGCCCGCTGTCCGCGCCAGACGTGGCAGGTGCAGGCGTAGAAAAAGACTCGGTGTCGCCCGTGCGCGCGACTGCGAACTGTCAGTGAGCTGTTGCACACGGTGCAGCCTGCTAAGCCCGTGAGGAGATACTTCGACTCGATCCCGTTGACCGGGCGTTCCAGCAAGTGCCCGCCTGTCGCGCGCAAGTAATTGCTGCGTGTGTCCCGAAGCCGGTCGTGCGCAGCAGCCCAGAGGTCCCCCGACACGATACGCATGTGTTCGGCAGCCTTGCGCATCCATTCTGATTCGTCGCGCTGCCGCTGTTGTTGTTGTCCCCATTTGTTGCGCTTCTCCGTCCGGTTCAAGAGAATCTCACCCCGAAAGACGGGCCGGATGGGCACTTGCCGCACGGAGGCAGGGGCCCAGCCTGCTGGGCGTCGAAGGGAGGGGCTCGGGCAGGGCGCGCCCTCGTCGTTGAGGTGCCACACGATCGTGCCGAAGCCTTTGCCGTCCGCGTAGAGCTGGAAGATGCGGCGGACCATCTCGGCCTGCCGCTCGCACATGCGCATCGGGGGCCGGCGCGGTCACGTCGAAATTGGTGTATCCGAAACAGCGTCCGCCCGTGACCTGCCCGGCGCGCGCCTTGCGTGCCATGGTGTCATACGTCCGCTGCGCGGCCCGCGTGCGCCGGCCCTCATCCGTGAAACCCAGGAGCGCCAGCATCACCTTGTCGGTTGGCGTATTGTTGTTGAGTGGGAATCTACGGATCGGTAATGGGATCCCTGTGGGAGATCGTAGGGAGGAAACAAGTGGGGGGGCTACTGAGCGGGATACACATGCGTATGAGTTTGGCAGACCTGAAGGAATGAGAGGTTGTCTTTCTGATCTAGAAAGGCCGACAGCGGATACGCACACAACAGCGAAAAAGCGTGTTGGGATGCCAACTCATTCCACAGTTCTTCCAAACGAATGGCCGCCCGAGTCTTTCCTTCTGCCCAAAGCACCGACACCATTTCACCATATAGGCGGACTGGACCTGTCAGAGCGGCCCGTTGAACGAGGCGCCCGACCGTCGAGGTGAATCGTGTCTGATCCGGCCAACCATCCACCATGAAGGCTGATAACAGCTCAACAGCATCGAGGTATTTGATCGAGCAGCTGCCTGCCGCCTGCAC
>DATHTZ010000748.1:0-8907 GCA_035462675.1 Nitrospiraceae bacterium
GTATCGAAGAGGAGACCCATGAAATTCGTATGCCTCAACTGTGAAACTTATATGAACTTCGAAAAGGTGGAAAAACCCGGGGAGGGCACGCTGGGCGTGTTTTTCGGCTGCCCGTCTTGCAATGCCAAATTCTCGATGGTGACGAATCCAGGTGAAACACAGATGGTCAGCTCTCTCGGAGTGAAGCTGGGAGGGCGCACTGTTGAGGCCGAGCCGTTCGAAATGACACGGGGTACGTTAAAAGACGAAGTCGCCGCAACCCCTGGTCAGATGGCGTCCTATTTGAACGAAAAAATTCAAGGCGGTCAACCGGCAGCTCCGGTCTCGACCACAGCGACCACAACGTCCACTACGCCTGGAGAGAAATCCAGCAGCGGCTGTCCTTTCTCTGCGATGGTCGCTGAAATGGGGCTGACCTCCGGCGGGAAGCCCGGTGATGCTGGGACAGTGACCTCGGACTTCACCTGGTCGCCCGATGCGAAGGAAAAGCTCGACCGGCTTCCCTCGTTCGTCAAACCGATGGTGCAGAGCAGTGTGGAAGCCTTTGCTCGCAAGCAGGGATACAAGACCATCACGTTACAAGTGATGGACGACTCCAAAGGCGAGTCGAGCAACGGAATTACTTGGACGCCCGATGCTGAGAAGCGGCTTGAAAATATTCCAGACTTTATCCGCCCCATGGCCCGCAAAGAGGTTGAGCGAGTGGCGAAGGAGCGCGGGATGGCGACCATTACGGCTCAAGTGATGGATGATGTAAAAGATAAGTTTATGAAGTTCATGTAACTAGATAAGACGAACATATCTATGTTGGCACTAAGGCCCGTCCGGTCACCTGGACGGGCCTTTCTCATATGCAATAGCCATGATGGCGTTTTGACGCAGGGATCGCTTCGAATCCGCTGTGTGAGATTCGTCATTCTGGTTTTTCTGCTTCTGGCGGCCGTACCTCTCTGGGCGCAGCATGATGGACATGGTCGGTCGTCGGTTCAGGAACAAGTCAGCACCGACCGCGAACATCATGTGGCTACCGGTGACCAGGCAGGATGGGAAGGGTCCGTCGCAGGCGTCGCCTATTCGGAGTTCAATCATCACCTCACCGGCATGTTGGTGCTCATCATCGGGCTCAGTGAACTCCGTCATGCCTTGGCGATGTCATTCTGGGCTTGGACCAGGTTTCTTTTGCCTGGAGCCTTGCTCACGTCGGGCTTTTTTCTCCTTGTCTGGAGCGATCATAATGCGTGGCCGATCGGCGCCCTTAGTTTTGTTGAGACCTTTTTCGGCAGTGACCCGGAAATCTTTCAGCATAAAAGCTACGGGTTCTTATCGGTGACGGTCGGTGCCATCGAACTGCTCCGGAGGCTTGGACAGATCCGTCATGCGGCCTGGGTTGCACCGTTGCCCCTATTTGCCGTCATTGGGGGATTGATGTTGTTCGGCCATTCCCACGGCGTCCATCCCTCAGCCGCAAAGATTGCGATGGACCATGTGTTTATGGGCACCATGGCCGTGACGGCTGGTTCGTCCAAACTACTGTCTGATTGGTTCCGTTCCCCGTCGCACGCGGGGTTCTCCAAGTGGGAATTGCCCTGGGCCGTCTTGATTCTGCTCATCGGGATACAGTTGCTGATCTATTCAGAGTAACTGTACCTGCAGTAGGCTCCCCAGCATAATTGACACCTTTCTAAACCCTGTGCTACGAGTACGACCTCTTATCGATTGTCATCGCGTATTTGCGCGGTCGGTCCTTCCGAATCCGGCTGTATGGAGTGAGCATGGGTGGACATAGCCATTGGGCGACGGTAAAGCGCCACAAAGGGGCTCAGGACGTCAAGCGCGGAAAGATTTTCACCAGAATCATTCGAGAAGTGGCCATTGCGGCTCGCTCAGGCGCCGACCCAGACGGTAACCCGCGGCTCCGGCTAGCGATCTTGAAGGCTAAAGAGGCTAATATGCCTGGCGATACGCTGAAAAAAGCCATTCAGCGTGGTACCGGAGAATTGCCTGGCTTGGTGTATGAAGAGTTCAGTTTAGAGGCGTATGGGCCCGGCGGGACCGGCATATTAATGGAAATCACGAGCGATAACCGGAATCGCACCGTCGCAGAACTACGAAATCTTCTCACGAAGAATCATGGCAACATGGCGGAAGCCGGAGCCGTCTCCTGGCAGTTTCACAAGAAGGGGTTGCTGACGATTGAGAAGGGCAGAGTCGACGAAGATACACTGCTGTCCCTCGTCCTCGATGCAGGAGCGGAGGATGTGAAGGTGGGCGAGAAAAGCTTTGAGGTCATCACGGATCCGCACCACTTTGAAGCTGTGAAGAAAGCGCTCGCTGATGCGAAGATCGACACCGCGCTTGCAGAAGTCACAGCTGTTCCGCAGAACACGATCAGGTTGGAGGAAAAGGCCGCCGAACAAATGCTCAAGTTGATGTAAGTCTTGGACGAGCA
Organism: Nitrospiraceae bacterium; assembly: GCA_035462675.1. GTDB lineage: Bacteria > Nitrospirota > Nitrospiria > Nitrospirales > Nitrospiraceae > Palsa-1315. Next base: position 2,450 of record DATHTZ010000748.1, read on the forward strand.
TGACGATGTGCAGAAAGTTCATGCAAACTTTGATATTTCCGACGAGGTGATGGAGAAAGTGGCCGCCGCTGGATAAGGTGTGAGGCAGCAGCGCTGCCTGACCTTCCTTCGCCCGCTGACGGCATGAGACCGCATGATCGCCTCATTGACGGGCCGATTGGCCTTCAAGGCGCCGACCTATCTGATCCTCGACGTACACGGGGTCGGATACGAAGTGTGCATTCCTCTCAGCACCTACTACGGATTGCCCAATCTCAGCGAACATACCTCGCTGAGTGTGCACACTCACGTCCGCGAAGACGCGATTCAGCTGTTCGGTTTTCTGACGTCTCAGGAAAAGGATGCATTCGTGTTGCTGACCAGTGTATCCGGCGTTGGACCCAAACTGGCTCTCAGTGTCCTGTCGGCTCTTCCGGTATCCGATCTCGTTTCGTCGATTCGGACGGGAGATGTGGAAAAGCTGACAACGGTTCCAGGAATCGGGAACAAGTCTGCCGGCCGTCTCGTGCTGGAGCTTAAGGATAAAGTCGGGAAGCTCCATCCTGACCTCGTACCAGCATGCGATGTACTCCGGCAGGGGCAAGATGCAATCTTCGACGACGCGCTGTCGGCGCTTGTGAACTTGGGCTATCGTCCGCAAGATGCCAAAGAAGCGTTGAAACACGTGAAGAAGTCCAATGCTGAGGCTATGGTGCTCAAGGACATGATTCGTGAGTCTTTGAAGGAACTTGCAAGGGGGTAAGGATGATAACGAGATTCGTTCAACGCATAGTCCGGACTCAATGTTTCTTCGGACCTGTGGTGCTCGTCTTAGTCGTAGGGGCCATGCCTGTGCAAGCTGAAGAGTCGGGTGAGCCCAAAAGCATTCACAAGACCTGTGGCAAATGCCCTGATGGTTATGCGACCACAGGCGTGACGGAGTCCAAAGAGATTTGCAAGGATGGCGATCCCACCCTCGTTCAGTGTGCCCCGCTGGGAGCCAATCTGCTGTCTATCTGTGGTTCCTGTCCCGAGGGTTATCGTGAAATCGGTAATTCGTCTGTGCCGGCTCGCTGCGGAAATCAGGACGGGGGGCGGCTCGCACAATGTCAGCTGGAGAAGATGGAGTCGAACCTTCCCGATCCAACTCAAGGCCTCAAGGCCTGCCCACCGGACTGCGGGAGTACAGGAACGCCAGGACAGGGTGCCTTGCCGCCTCCGCCAAAGTACCTTCCAACGCCCGAAAAGAAATAAACACAGCAGGCTGCGAGAAAACTCAGTTTACGCACAATACACCGTTAGAATCTGACAGAATGGGCCGATGACAAAGTAGCCGCAGGATGCTCAAAAAAATCCGTCCAGCAAGGCCGCAGCGAGTGAAGACCGGAGGCGTACCCTCTGGGGCGCACGGTACGACGAATAAGGAGCACCAAGTCTGTGCGCGCCGCCGAGTTGGTGAGGCGGCCGGGTCCCCGTTGAGGATCTGATCGAAGCGAGAACGCCGCTGGCGGACTTTTTCAGCATCCTGCTAGCGCGAGAGAGGTTCCCTCACGATGGCCGCCGAGCGAGTTGTCAGCATGCAGATCACAGACGAAGAGCGAAGCATCGAAACGGTGCTGCGTCCGCGGACCTTGGAGGAGTACGTCGGCCAGGAGCGGATGAAAGAATCCCTGCGGATCTGTATCGAAGCGGCGAAGCAGCGAAACGAAGCGCTCGACCACACAATCTTTTATGGCCCCCCCGGATTGGGGAAAACGACCATTGCCCACATTATTGCTCATGAGATGGGGGCGGCACTCCGCTCGACATCCGGTCTCGTACTGGCCCATGCAGGTGACTTGGCCGCCATCCTGACGAACCTCCAAGAACATGATGTTCTGTTCATCGACGAGATTCACCGACTCCCTGCCTCTGTCGAAGAAGCGCTCTATCCGGCGATGGAGGACTATCAGCTCGATCTCGTGATCGGCCAGGGGCCTGCAGCTAGAACGGTGAAATTGGATCTCCCCCGGTTTACGCTCGTGGGGGCCACGACCAGGGCTGGCGCCCTGACTTCTCCACTCCGGGACCGATTTGGCCTCGTCCACCGTCTGGAGTTCTACACTCCGGCGGAACTACAGACCATCGTGACACGTTCGGCTGGCGTGCTCGGGATCCCGATCGATTCCGAGGGGGCGAGCGAAATTGCCGGTCGTGCTCGAGGAACTCCTCGTATCGTGAACCGGCTTATCAAGCGGGTGCGCGACTATGCTCAGGTCAAGGCGGCGGGACAAGTGACCCAAACTGTAGCTCAGGACGCGCTTGCATGGCTGGGTATCGATACAGCAGGGTTTGATGAGATGGATCGTCAGATTCTTCTGGCCATCATCGACAAGTTTGCTGGAGGACCGGTTGGAGTGGAGTCCCTGGCGGCCGCAGTTCAGGAAGACAGGGGCACCCTCGAAGATGTCCATGAGCCCTATCTGATTCAGGCCGGCTTCCTCGAACGGACTGGCCGTGGACGCCAAGCGACGAAGCTGGCCTTCGATCATTTCAAAAGGCCCCCCTCTCTCCTTTTTTCGTGATATGTCCGGCCTCGCGGGTCCTTTCTGGTCGTAAATTTGAACGGGTAGGATTGCCACGCAAGCTCGTGAAACGTTGAGGGTCTTCTTGCTTTGACAGGAATAGTTCCTGTATCATCACTAACTTAGCTTGTGCCATTCCAGCCGACGGACGGATACCCGCCTTCTTGGGCTGGGAAGAGAGGGTTAGCTGTGTCCGGAGCCTTTTCCGAGTATCGGGAAAAGATCGATCGCATCGATGATGAGATTCTACGTCTGCTGAATGAGCGGTCCAAAAGTGTCATTGAGATCGGCAAGATCAAGAAACAGCAGGATGCGGATGCCAATCTCCATACCCCCGCGCGGGAGGCGGCGATAATCGCGCGCCTGACCGAACAGAACACCGGGCCATTTCCATCCGAGGCCATTCGGCCGGTCTATCGAGAAATTATGTCCGCCTCCCTCTCTCTGGAGGGCCCTCAGAAGGTGGCCTATCTCGGTCCTAGAGCGACGTTTACACATATGGCCTCCATGCAGAAATTCGGGTCGTCCCCCCAGTACATTCCAGTTAATAGCATCAAAGACGTCTTCAGTGAGGTTGAACGGGGGCGAGCTAATTTTGGCGTGGTCCCGATTGAGAATACGACTGAAGGCGTGGTCAACCACACGCTCGATATGTTCATTGACTCCAATCTGCTCATCTATGGCGAAGTGCTCCAGGAGGTGTCTCATCATTTGATGTCGAGATCCGGCGTGATGGAAGAGGTGAGACACATCCACTCTCACCCTCATGCCATTGCCCAATGTAGAAACTGGTTGGAGACGAACTTTCCTCATGTCCCTGTGTCGGAGGTGGCGAGCACGGCACGCGCGGCGGAACAGTGTGTGGACAATCTCTCTGTTGCCGCCATTGCCTCGGAGTTGGCAGCCCAGCTATACGGCTTGAAGGTCATCAAGGCCCGCATTGAAGATAATGTGAACAACATGACCCGCTTCCTTATCTTGTCTCAGAAGCCGCCCGAGCGTACGGGAAAAGATAAGACCTCACTCATGCTTTCGGTGAAAGACAAAGTCGGTGCCCTATACGATCTTCTCCGGCCTTTTGCCTCTCACGGCCTGAGCATGACCAAGATCGAATCTCGTCCTTCCAGGCGAAAAGCCTGGGAGTACATTTTCTTCGTTGATATCGAGGGGCATATGGAGGAAGAGCGGGTCAAGACAACCATCGAAGAAATCACCGGACGCTGTCTCTTCATGAAAGTACTGGGCTCCTATCCGGCCCACAGTTGATGCCATGCCGCTGAATGTTCATCCAGATATCGCCTCGCTCAACCCCTACGTTCCTGGGAAACCGATTGAAGAGCTCCAACGGGAATTGGGTCTTGTGCGCATCATTAAACTTGCGTCCAACGAGAATCCGTTATGGCCCTCCCTGAAGGCGCTAGCTGCGTTGAGTAAGGGGACCGAGACGTTGCATCGTTATCCCGATGGCGGCGCATTTCGCCTGCGGGAGGCCCTGGCGGATCGTTGGAAGGTGACTCCGGATCAGGTCATACTCGGGAACGGATCGGATGAAATTTTGGGCCTGCTCGCCCGTACGTTTTTGGCCCCTGGCGATGAAGCGATCATGGCCGATAAGACCTTCGTCATATACAAAATGGAGGTTACGGCAGCCCATGGAAAGCCTATTATCATTCCGTTGGAGCAGTGGCGGCACGATCTTCAGGCGATGGCGGATGCCATCACCGACCGGACGAGAATCCTGTTCCTCTGTAATCCCAATAATCCGACCGGAACGATGGTGTCGGCTTCTGAGGTCGAACGGCTATTCTCGCGCGTGCCGGCGCATGTCGTCGTAGTGTTCGACGAGGCCTATTTCGAGTACGTCCGGAGCCAGCAGTTTCCGGATTCCATGGCCTATGTGAAGCAGGGGCGGAACGTGATTGTGTTGCGGACATTCTCGAAAATCTACGGCCTCGCAGGATTGCGAATCGGATATGGCGTGACGACCGCAGAGATCGCCAATTTCTTGAACCGAGTTCGCCCTCCCTTCAACGCCAACAGCTTGGCGCAGCGTGCCGCGCTCGCCGCTCTCGGTGATGACGAACATGTGGCGCAGAGCCGGTCGGCGAATGAAGCGGGAATGGAGCAGATGGTCAAGGGATTGACCGCGCTCGGGTTTTCGCCGATTCCCAGCGAAGCAAACTTTGTGTATGTCGATATCGGGCGAGACGGCCGCCTGGTGTTTGAGGCCCTGCTGAGGGAGGGCATCATCGTTCGCCACATTGAGGGGCATATGGTTCGAGTGACCATCGGCCTGGAAGAAGAAAACAGGGAATTCTTGGCTGCGCTCAAGCGGGTAATCCATCCGCATTGAGTGCAGGGTGAGGGCAACATGATCATCGTATTAAAACCAGAGGCAAGCGAACGGGAAGTCGACCACATTATCGATCGGCTTCGCGAGTTGGGACTGAAGTCGCAACTCTCGACCGGTCAGGAACGGACGATTATTGGGGTCATCGGCGACGATCGGGTCCTGCATAACCAGCCGCTCACGGCGCTGCCGGGCGTTGAAAGTGTGCTGCCGATTCTCGCGCCGTGGAAACTGGTCAGCCGGGAGTTTAAGCGTGAAGGTACGGTCATCGATGTGGGCGGAGTCAAGATCGGCGGCAACAAGCTGGTCATCATGGCCGGACCCTGCGCGGTGGAGCGGCTCGAAATCACGGTCGGCATCGCCCATGAGGTCAAGGCAGCCGGAGCGAGCATCTTGCGCGGAGGCGCCTACAAACCACGCACCTCGCCCTATTCCTTTCAGGGGTTAGGGCGAGAAGGGTTGGATTATCTCGTTGAGGCGAAGAAACAAACCGGGTTGCCGGTGGTCAGCGAGATTCTGGATACCCGCGACATCGAATTGTTTCTCGAAAAAGCCGATATCATCCAGGTTGGCGCCCGGAACATGCAGAATTTTGAACTCCTCAAGGAGGTTGGGGCATACGACAAGCCGGTGCTTTTGAAGCGGGGACTTTCGGCAACGATCAAGGAATTTCTCTTGTCGGCGGAATATATCATGTCCCGCGGGAATCAGAATGTCATGTTGTGCGAACGAGGGATTAGGACCTTCGAGACGCAATATCGCAATACGCTCGATCTCGCGGCGGTCCCGACGTTAAAAGAACTGTCGCATCTGCCCGTCATCGTCGATCCCAGCCATGCCACGGGCAAGTGGAATCTGGTAGCGCCGATGTCGAAAGCGGCAGTAGCTGCGGGGGCGGACGGCATTCTGATCGAAGTCCATTCGAACCCGGAATGCGCGCTGTGCGACGGTGAAGAATCCATTAAGCCGAGCCAATTTAAGGAACTGATGCAGGATATGCGAAAGATTGCGGTGGCGGTCGGCCGAGAAGTGTAATCGTGCGGACTGTGCTTGAAGGATTTATGATTGAGGCTTGATCTCGGTCCAGTGTGATGAATGGCGCTGCATTTTAACCAGGTCACGATTATCGGAGTCGGGCTGATCGGCGGATCGCTCGGGATGATTCTTAGTCGAAAGGGGTTGGCGTCAACAGTCATTGGGGTCGGGCGGCGTATCGAAAACTTGAAAACTGCAGTCGAGTTGGGCGCGATCGACCGCTATGTTATTGATCCCAAAGATGGAGTGAAGGATGCCGATCTGGTCGTGCTGGCCACGCCAGTCGACACCTATGAGCGGCATCTGACGGAGTGGGCCTCCTGCTTGAAGAAAGGCGCGATTGTGACTGATGTCGGAAGCGTGAAGGGTCTGCTGGTGGAACAGGCTGAACGAGCCATGCCCGCCGGTGTCCATTTTGTCGGGGCCCATCCCATCGCCGGCAAGGAAAAGACCGGTGTGGCTGCCGGATCGGATCAGCTCTTTATGGGGGCGCGTTGCATCATCACTCCAACGAAAACAACAAATCAACA
>DATHTZ010000749.1:0-2249 GCA_035462675.1 Nitrospiraceae bacterium
AGTTCTTCGTGTGTGGCAAGGTCATAGGGTTCAATGGTGAGGTCCTTCTCGTCAAGCGGCTCCGGGCAGGCAGGGGAACAGAGATAGGTACGATATGATTCAGCCTTCTCCTTTGTGGCGAACCGGCACAGTCCATATTCCGGCATCCCGGATGAGGGATACCAAAACGCCAGCTCAATCGCACTCCCCTGGTAGATGCCGAGGGTGCGGTGTGCGATCTGAAATCCCCCGGGCAAATGTGAAGAGGGCTCAAGCGACATCGGACGACCTTGCCTCCGTATCATAATGGTTTTTCTCATGATAGCATGAGCGATACCCAGCGCTATAGACCGGCGCGGGAAGGAGGATAGCTATGGGCCGTCGCATTTCTGTATTCCCCACCATCGCGATCACAGTGCTGTTCGTCGGACTCTCAGGGTGCGGCTACAACGATCTCCAGGGGTTAGACGAAGACACCAAAGCCGCCTGGAGCGAAGTGGTCAATCAGTACCAGCGGAGGGCTGATCTGATCCCAAACCTGGTCGCCACCGTCAAAGGCTATGCGGCGCATGAGAAGGAGACGCTTGAAGGGGTGGTGCAGGCACGTGCGCAAGCTACCGGGATTCAAGTGACGCCTGAAACGTTAAAAGATCCGGCCGCCTTCGAGCAATTCCAAAAGGCGCAAGCCGGCCTCACTTCAGCATTGGGCCGTCTCATCGCCATTGCAGAGAATTATCCCAATCTGAAAGCCGACCAGAACTTTCGTGATCTCCAGAGTCAACTCGAAGGGACAGAAAATCGGATCGCCGTCGCGCGCAAGCGCTACATCGAGAAAGTGGCTGAGTACAACAAAGGCGTTCGCTATTTCCCCACGAACCTGACGGCTAAGTTCCTCCTCCACATGGAAGAGAAGCCAAACTTTACCGTGGCGGATGAAAAGGCTGTTGCCAAGCCGCCAGAGATGAAATTCTAGCAGGATGCTGAAAAAATCCGCCAGCTTCGTTCTCGCTTCGCTCAGAAGCTTAACGTTGATGAAAAATGCCTAGGGGATCGGAAGCACAGAAAGGGGTTTTCTGTTCGCCAAGACCCACTCTAGGGGCGAACGGCCCACACGAAGTGCGGTGTGGGTCTCCGGCTCTTCGCTTGCTGCGGCCCTGCTGAACGGCCTCTTTGAGTATCCTGCTGCCGTTGTTGAATCTGTTCGAATAACGTTGGGACACTCCGGATGTAAGTTACATACTTAATGCCTCATATCAACCTTATTCCCCGAGCAGTTTTTTTGCCAACAACACTGAGCCACCTTCAGTCAGATGTCCGTAGTCCCAAGCTGTAAGCGTCAATGTGCCATTATATGTTATAGCTGATTGACACTTATCGTTTACGCACAGCGCATTGATAGAAGAAAAAAACTCGACGTCATTTTCTTTCGAAACAGCATCGAGCGCTTTATCGACCTCACCTAAATCATTAAGGACAGAGCTTCGTACATATTGCCCATTTTCAATCGCCATACGCTTTTTTAGCATGCGCGCGGGCAAGCTTGGATACCATTGCGGAACTGCTCCAATAATAGTTACTTGAGTAGAAGGCGAAACGCTATGAACATAGTCGATTGTCATTTTCATATTTTCAGTTAGTTCTTGTCTTTTATTATATAAAGTCCAGTTAGCGAGTAAAAAGATTTGTCTTGGTTTTATGCGCTGTATCTCCCTCATCACGTAGTCATTTATGTCCTTACAGTGAGGACGCCGAACAATTACAGCATCTCTTATTGGCGGACAGTCACTTGCTGTGTATTGAATAACATTTGATAGTTCTTTTCTTAAACCAACAGATAGAGCTGCTGCGTGAGAATCCCCCCATATCAACGTGCTCTGTTCCATGCTACTGCTCCGGCATTCATTGCTAAAATCCGAGTGGCTTTGATCTTTATCTAAAAAGCAAAGTCTGCGCCTGTAAATACTATTGTAATCAAAGTTTGAATATGCCATTAACTCACGCTCGTCCTTTGATAAGCGTGAGTCAAATCCATTAGTAAACTGCCCAACCAACCCAAATGCCACGAAAACCGCACTACACAATGCCCCATACAAAAAAACTTGCTTGCCCTTGAAGCGCTGCCTATTTCTAAACGGCGTCTCCACATACCTCCAACTCAAATACGCAAGCACTAACGCAACAACTGCTAGCCCTGAAAGCAACAGCTTGCTAGGCTCATCAATACTTCTATGTCTCGCAAAGACAAACAATGGCTGGTGCCATAAGTATGC
>DATHTZ010000750.1:0-1757 GCA_035462675.1 Nitrospiraceae bacterium
GCGCCCGTCTCGCCATATGGACGACCGCCAGGCAACCCAACCAGTATGCCGTCGACCACCCGTATCTGTCCGATGCCATGCCCTGAATGGCCATGGGTCTCATTGGGATAATTGGGAGCTTCGCTTGATTGTCCTCATGGGCAGGTGAACTTCGAAACCCGCCACTAACCATTCCCCACCTCAATCCTCGCTGAGGCTGCTGCGTGTGCGATGGGTCGATGAGTTGCTCGCTCGATCACATGCTGGCGTTGTTTCCCCTGGCGGGTGGATTTCAAGCGTAAATCTGAAACCGTCGAGGGCGTATTCGGGGTGGGCAGGATTCGATTGCTAGCAAATAATATTAATCGATGGGTCGCAAACAAAGGACCTACCACTGGAGGACGCATATATGCCGCAGAAGGGTCACGTGCACCCATTGGCGCATTGATGGGCGGGCCACCGGGCATGCCAGGAGTCCTCGGCCTGCTGAGCCCAATGATAAGCCAGGGCGTGGGAGAGGACTGGTACTCAAAAGCCCCGAAGTGGACTCAGGTGTCAAGACATTGGCCGGAACCCCCAAAATCGGTTGAGGGGGTTGTACCTGCCCTGCTTGGGGGTTCTGCGGTGGTTGGGGCGCACCTGGGACTGAGATTGTTTGCGCTGCACAGAGATTCACCCAAGCGACCAACCCATAGCACGCTGCCAAGGCTGGCGTCATCGCGAAGGGATGTTTCATCACAAGGAACGGATGGAAATTAGGTGACGTGGATGATTGTCATGGCCTCGTGTCTTGGCTGCATTCGCAGCGACTTACGGGAGTGGCGATGCGTTTTTTTTCGTCCCTCCGCTCCCCACAAAGATCTGTCATCTGAACCGTTCGCTGCAGTGTGCCGAAAAGACAGCGTGCTGCCTGCTCACATTGCTCACTGTGAATATATTATTTGGCAGACCGCGAGGCGCTTGTCCCTGCGCGAAGAGTCAGCCGGAGGACGGGAACCTAGTCGTGGAGCACGATATTGAGGAGGGAGCTGTGGACGTGGACGGCACCGTTGTAGGCCAAGAAGCCCAGCTTCCTGAACTTATTCATGAAGAAACTGACCCGCGACCGTGTCGTGCCGATCATCTCGGCGAGCATGTCCTGGTTGATCTTCGGAATGTTCGCGTCCAACTGACCTTCTTTCCCGAAATGGGCCAGGAGCAGTAGCACCCGCGCCAGCCGCTTCTCGCTGGAATTGAATAGCTGCTCGACCACGTCCTCTTGGATGCGAATGTTGCGCGACAGAAGATACGCAAGGAACAGTTCGTCATGGAGCACCCGGATCATCGCCTGTTTGTCAATGCGGATGACCGTGGCTGTTTCCGCAGCGGCTGCCGTGGCCATGTACACCACCTGCCCGGCCAGACGCCCTTCACCGAAAAAGGCCCCTGGCTCCAGCACCGCGATGACCGCTTCCTTGCCCTGCGACGAGCTCACGGTTAACTTGACCGTTCCCGTCTGGAGATAGAACACCGCATCCGGCGCATCTCCTTGGGAAAAGAGAATCCGTTTCTTCGGGCATGTCAGTGTCGTTTTGCCGTGGCTGACCTGTGCGAGGAACTTCTGGGGTTGAAACTTCGCCATTTGTTGAGCCTTTCCGATCTCCTTCCTTTGAACGCGGTAGGTGCCGAGAACCACTTATTTATACGTCTAGCCCAATCGCCATGAAAGTCAACGCCACTTTCGAGGTTTTGAAGCGACGGTAAAGAAGGATCGTGGCGGAAAGAAGCCCTTTATACAT
>DATHTZ010000751.1:0-5474 GCA_035462675.1 Nitrospiraceae bacterium
CCAACGGCCGCATCGGGCTTGAGCTGTACCGCTTCAGGCCCACGGACTTGGTCATCACCGACATTCTCATGTCCGAAATGAATGGGCTGGATATGCTTCTGGAATTGACGCGTGAATTCCTCCATGCCAAGGTGATCGCCATCTCAGGCGCAGGAGGAGAACAAAACGTCTTGGATCGCGCAAAACTCCTCGGGGCACGGCGGACCTTCCGGAAGCCCTTTAGCCTGCCACGATTGCTGGACGCGGTGCGCTACGAACTGGACCATTAGCGCCACCTTGCCTCGGCTCGGTCCATGACCTCGTCTCTACACCGGAGTACGCCTCGCGAACCTCGCCCATCTTCGTGATTGTACGAATCATTGCTCCTCGGCCTGATTTCGCCAAATTCCAGCAGCGGCACAATCAGATCTCCGCACCATTGATGAGGTGATTCTGCCCGACTGGCATCAGCCTTTCCATTTGAATAGAAGTAAGTGTCAAACCGGCGCACAGCCACTCTGCAGGAGGCGTTCAGCGCTGCTGACAAGGGTTTTTGTGGAAGGACTGGAGAGGCTTAGGCTACCGCAGCCCTATCCCACTGACTTATGCGGACACCTTGTGTTTCACTCACTTAGCGTCGTAATGTTTACGTCGGTTACAGTAGACAAGCTCCCCGAACCTTTGCCCCAACTGATAGTGCATTAGCGGGCATTTCCATGTGTTGGCTGGCCCCACTGTCCCCGTTTCGCCATGTTCATGTAATATTGCTAGCTCTAGTCGAGTTCACTAACTGTTTCCCAAGTATGTATGGATTGGATCAACGCCCTTCCGGGTGTCCGGCCATCGTGGAATTGGGTCAAATCCCGAATGCATATTAACCGGGAGCATGATGTTGCTATCTTCAAGAAGTTGGACGCCATAGCAAATGAGTCTCGCGTGGATGAAATCTTGAACCGAAGCATTTATACAAGGCACTTTTACTTTGAAGAGCACGACGTATTTCGGTAATTCATTAACGCACTCCACCGAATTGAAAACCAATACCTCGAATCAGTGATTCGCCTCAGTGCTGAACAGCTTGCTAGAGAGATGGGGGAATTATTGTCATTTGTTGGTCAAACCTTTTGGTTAGGTCCACCTGGACACCTCACGTTCCGTCCCGACTCCATAGACCCTGATGTCTGTGATGCAGAGCGGAAACAGCTAGACGAGAAACTTGAAAAGACATGGGATGCCTATAAGGTATATCGAAAGGTTGTGAAGGAACGGCTGATGATCTGACTGTCCGCTGTGGTGCCAAGCTGGTGCCAAAACACCCTGACACAGGATGAGGTGCACCATCACGAATCCGCGCCTTCTACAGATGATTGGTCTTGATGAGTGTCCTGAGGTAGGTCTTCGGCTCGACACGGATCTGCTTCACCTCAGGAGGGTGCGTACGGGGGCAAAATTGCCGCTAAAATCCCTCCTCTGTAAAAACAAGCCCTTAACACCCATCTTCAGTTACAGACAGTCATACCAAAAATTCATCTAGTTGACTATCGCTATGAGGTGGCCAGGCGCGTGCGAGCTCAGCCGCGGCATCACTCCGTACCTTGCGTTCATGCGGCGCGACGTGGGGGATCTCTATATAAAATCTATGCTCCAGCGCTCAATTCGCTCGTTACGGAGAGCAGGGTTTCGATTCCTCTTCCATGAGGCTCATGGTCGAACTCACTTCGAGTTCGACGAAGACTCCACACCGAGCAGTCCAGAATTTGGAGCGTGCGGGAGGTGTTGGCGGTGGCGTCGGCGGTTGGCTCAATTGGGGAAGGTGGATCTGGACATTTACAATCGTCATCGATGAGGCCGGGGGATAGGCTATGTATGACCAGAACGATATTCCGAATAGATCAGGGAAGCGCATCATCGGAGACTCCATCATGCTACTTTCGTAGCGCTGCATGGCATCGCCGCTGAAATCACGGACCATTCTGCCTGCTTCGGCCTCTGCGCCAAGAAGAGCAACCAGCACTACAGTTACAATCAAGCCCCTCCCGGCAGCCTTCATGCTGACCTCCTGACTCACCGAGTCATTGAAGAATGTCTTACCGCCATCACGGCCCAACGGAGCATCGCCTGTCTTATTTGTGAGTAGGCACTCTGCTCCTTTGTGTCTGGCTTCCAGAAGTCCAATGGCCTACTTCTGCTTATGGCTCACTGCAGCCTTTCTGAGCAGCATAGCGGTATCGCGATTTTTGCCTTCTGAATCGAACGAGCACAGATCTCGCCTATGAAACAAAAACTCACAGCCTTGAGTACTGAATCTAAAACGGGTGTTACGAAGAGGGGACTAGGAATCACCCTAGAAGCACGAAGCGAAAAGGGGTTGTGGCCGTTTCCTGAACCGATTTCACGAACTGCCTTCTCCTATTCGCCAGTCCCGTATGGCTTGAACTCTGATAAGCCCAGCACAGGCAGGGTGCCGAATACGGGCCGGAGAGCGACATTCTTAAAACTGACTGGGCTTGACGAAGACCCTGTCTTCATATGCAGGTGTGGCTGTGGCTTAACTGCGGCAGAACTATCGTGTCCGATCTGGTTTGACGGGGTAGGATTCTCGGTTCTTAATTTGTATAAGATACACCGATGGACAAAACTGAATCTGCTACCACTCTGCTACCGGAACAGGCCAAGCCATCCTGATCCCTCAAGAGGATGATTCCTCCGATTCGTCAGGTTTTCCTTGGGATAGCTCGTCGTGGGTCGGGTCAGATTGGTCAGAATCGAGTTTGTAAGCCGCAGGTTTGGGAATCAATTCCTCCCAGCCACACTTTAACCACAGGGCTCTGTTTGATATTGTAAAACAAGGAATTGTGGCGCGGCTGCGAATATGCAATCCACGGTCCCAATTCAAATGTCATACAGTGGCGGAAGCGACACTGTATTAGTGTGCACTCGCTCGGCCAGACTCTTGGCATCTTCAACCAACCGACCAGCAGACCGAAGATAATCGTCACAACTCTGAAACAGCAGATGATCGAGAGAACGCCCATCTGGCAACACTTCTTGAACGATAAACTCATCGGGCCCAGGTTCAATCGCGAATTTGAAAGGCTGCATCCAATTTAGAGGATGATTCGGATCATCAGTAGTCGGTCGTTGCGACTGCTCATAAGTAGGAAGGCTTTGGGTGGGTCCTCCGCGATAATGCTCTCCCCACCGTCCTAGAACGGCAACTTCAACGGGGGGAGTGCCTGATCGATGAATCGAGACATTCCGTATGTGGGTCAGGAGATGGTTGCGAAAATCGTTCGCGATGAGATCGTACTCCTGTTGAAAGGCATCCCGATTCGTCTGTTCGAGAGTTGTAAGGCTGGCGATCCATTTCTTTTGTTTTAGAATTCTATCCATGCCGAAGGTCGTCGTGATGACAAGATCCACGCTACGTGTTGCCGCAAGGAAAGCATACAAGTGGTAGTAGAACTTCGGGGCCCATCGATTTGCAGGTAAAACAGTACTGGTTTGCCAGTGTTGATAGTAACTGGATTCTCGATCCGCAATAGCAGGGATCAAGTCTTTCCTCATTTCGCCAAGATAGAAGTGGGCCATGTCGAGCTTGAAGCTGACGCCATCCCAGGGATTAGGCATAAAGTTCCCTCCCCATCCTCGTAGTCCCCAGAGTGAGGGTAGATCATACCACTTGAAGATCATCAGCGGTTCGGTCCTGTGTGGCCAAACTGTGACAGAACTATCGTGTCCGATCAGGTTTGACCAGTTCCTCCCCTACCTCTGACTCCTCTGTAAGCGATTGAGAAGAAAATGATTGGACAAGATCACGACCTATAGTCTCTAGGGCTTCATGGTTTTCAAATCTCGCCCCCTCCGCCATATTTTCCCTTGGTATAAGGAGGAATGCTACATGAAATACGAAAAACCGTGAGGTGGGGTGGGTCTTGTGGTAAAACCTACCGAACCGCCGGAGGGTGTTGTAGCGGGGAAAGTAGGAAGGCATGGCCAGGACAATCACCTATGAGGGCTATCTCATTCAGTCCCTCCCGCACCCCGAGACACATGGAGAGAAATGGCGGCTTCGCATCTGCATCTCTATTGAGAATGACCGGGGTCTCCGGACCCGCGAGTTCCCAGTCGAGGTCCTCTATGCGAGTGAGCAGGAAGCCGATATCCATGGGGTTGCCTTTGGCCAACGCATCATTGATGGAAAGGTGGAAGACCTGTCCGTCATGGATCTGAAGACGGAGGATCGCCGAACGACGCCGAGGTTTCGGGTGCAATTCCGGACCACTTTTTCGGCTTCCCCGAAACTGGAAGGGACGGGCCTCATGCGGGATCTGTCTCTGGGCGGATGCCGTATCGAGAGTCCCCTGACACTGGACCCGAGCCTCTCCCTGGAACTGCGTATTTATGTGCCTGACATCGACTGGCCGCTCATGATCGAGGCGGCCAGCGTGCAGTGGGTGAGCGGTCACACATTCGGGCTGGGCTTCGTGCGACTCCGAGACGTTGAACGAGAGCGCTTACGCCAGGTGATGGAACAATTGGCAGCCGATGGAGAGGACTGAACGCTGCCCGACCCTTGCTGCACCTCCAACAATTGGGGCGGCACGATCAGTGGTCATCCATGGGTTCCCACGCTCCTCGGCGGGGACCCCGGCTTGGGGCTCCCTGCTCAGACCCTACGAACGCGGACGCGGGCATGGGAATCACACGCGCTTCGGGCTGCTGCGCCTCGTGGAGTAATTGAACCACCTGTGCCAGGCGTGCCTGAGTGTGTCGGGACACCTCCAGAAAGCTCACGGCAAATTGATCCTGCTTGACCCATCGAACGGTGGCCAGTTCGACCTTCGCCGGTTCCGAGTGGTCGGGAAGCCAGAGCTGGAGCCGCAGACGCATCCCACACGCACCAGGTGGTACGCCGTTGATCCGACAGCCATGCAACGACAAGTCCAAGAACATCCCCTTGCCCTGTCCACCAGCATGGATATAGTCGACCCGCCGGTGCACCCTGACTCGAGCATGAACTCGCTTCGCCATCGTCTCTCTCCTTTTCCTGAATACGTGATCCCGCGATTGTACCACAATGTATCCACGGCCCCAGCTTCCAATTAGGAATTCGCTAGACAAATAGGGTTCCTTTAATATTATTTCCCTGGTGAGAGCGCCACGCCCAGCCGCACCATTCGTTGACCCTCATCATGTGGGAGGCCCTATGACTACCATACGGAATCTCCTCGACATGCTCCGCAGTCGGAAGGGCTATGACATGGTCCTCGCTCAGAATGGTCAAAAGGGCCTGATGCGCTTTCGCCGAGCACGTCCCGATGTCGTGGTGCTGGGCCTGAACATGCCCGAGATGAACCGGCTGGACATGCTCGTGGAGCTGACGCGTGAATTCCTCCATACCAAGGTGATCGCCATCTCAGGCGCAGGAGGAGAACACAACGGCTTGGATGTCTCGAAACTCCTCGGCGCACGGCGAACCTTCCTGAAGCCCT
>DATHTZ010000752.1:0-3466 GCA_035462675.1 Nitrospiraceae bacterium
TTTCCCATGGTCGTGGTGGGAGTCGTCATGCTCGCCGTCGGCTATCAGCGGCGGGCCTTGATTCAGGCTAAATCTTAGCAGGATGCTGAAAAAGTCCGCCAGCTTTGTTCTCGCATCGCTCAGAGACTCAACGTACCACAAGGCTACGCCTCGCCTCTTCGCTCGCTGCGGCCGCGCTGGACGGCCATTTTGAGCATCCTGCAGGGGCATTCTTCTCTTGTCCTAGACATGCAGACTCTCAAAGCTCAGCGATATCAAAATGGTTTTTCAGCATCCTGTTAGTATGGCATCTCATCGTCATCCAGCCCAACATGGTGTCCGAGTTCATGGACGACCGTGTCACGGACTTCATGAATGACTTCGGCCTTTGTTCGGCAGAGACGCAGAATGGGACCTCGATAGATGGAGATACGGGCGGGCAATTGACCGGCAGGCTGGA
This sequence comes from Nitrospiraceae bacterium, assembly GCA_035462675.1. GTDB lineage: Bacteria > Nitrospirota > Nitrospiria > Nitrospirales > Nitrospiraceae > Palsa-1315. The sequence continues at coordinate 440 of DATHTZ010000752.1, forward strand.
AGAACGACGTCTCATCGACCGGGATACCTTGATACAGCCCCAGCAGATCGTCTTCTGATCCCAACTCAAGATCCTGCAGGACCTCGGTCGAAGGTTCCTCTTCGACTACGATAGACACGTCATCCGCCAGTGTGGCAAAACGAGGCGGTAGTTCGGCAAGCGCCTCTTGGATCCACCTGTCGAACTCTTCCGGAGAAACAGTCATTGGAGGCCGAGATCGTGGCATCGCTCTGGTCCCTGCAATGTTTCTATTCGAAAACCGTTGAATAGTCTCTAGACATCGATGGCGACGCCTGGCCGTAAAAAAACAAACTGGAACGAGAGAGACGACAATCCTAAAGCCCTCTCGACGGCTCGCGAATACATCTCTGGTTGGGATCGGTAGCGATCTGCCCGAGCCCGTGCTTCATCAGCTGCCACATCATCCGTCTTATAGTCGGCAATCCAGACCCGCCCGTCAAGCCGGTAAATCAGGTCAATCACCCCCTCCATCATCTGTCCCTCATCCAAGGGCATGGCAAATGGGACTTCTCGCCCGAGCACCGTCGCACGGTGCAGCCTTTGGTACGGCTCGGAGGAGAGGAAGCGCTCAAAGATCGCGGTAAGATCCGCTGTGACATCGGCCATCACTTCAGGATAGTTCTGTGCCACATAGCGTCGACAGGTCTGCTCGATGACGGGGCGGATCTCCGCACGAGACCTGTTAAAGTCCCACTGCTCGAGCACCGCATGGGCACAGACTCCCACCAGGCGACCATGATCGGCGTCACGCCCTGTAACAGAACCTGGGGAAATAGCCTTGCGCTCGCCTTCTGCGAGACTCGAAGGGGTCAGTCGTCGCAGCATGGTTCGACACCGTTCCCACTCAGCCAGCCTTGCCTGGCGGCGAATGAGAATGGGGCCGAGGGCCGGCCGAGGAGCCATTGCCGACAGGAGTTCCTGTCGGCGCCGTCTCGCTGCCGTTGTGGCGGGTGTTATGACGCGAGTGAGCCGGCTTGTTCCAATGCGGATCTGGTTATCCGTCGAATGAGTTCCCTCGTCTGCAATCGTCTCTCCGAGCAAGGACAGGACGGTGTCATGCCCAGGTTTGCTGGTCTGCCCGCCGGATAAGACCAGCAGATCGCGCGCCCTCGTCATACCGACATACAGGAGTCGCCGTTGTTCCGCCTCTTCCCGCACCGCCATCTTCCTATCGACAAGCACGGCTCCGAGATTCAAGCGGCCTCCCATCTGTAGGCTATAACACCGGCTCGACCAATCATGATGGATGGATGGCCCCTTGCGAGGGTTCTTAGACCCCTGATGGAGGCCCGGAAGAATGACCACTGGAAATTCCAATCCCTTGGCTTTATGGATCGTCAGCACTCGGATGGCATCCATCGATTCTTCAGCCAGGACGCTTTCCGCCTCATCCGGCTGTTCCGATACCCTGGTCATCATGAGGTCGACGAACCCGGTCAAGGTGAGATGGGGGCGATCGGCCAGTGCTTCGGCCATCTCTCTGATCTTCCGCAGATTGGCTACGGCTTGTTCGCCATGGAGTGACGCGGCGGCCAATTCCAGAATGGGCAATCTGTTGAAGATCAGATCGATGGCGTCAGGCACGGGTCGCAAAGGAGCAAGTTGATGCAGGTGGGCCAATCCCTCATAGAGCCGCCGCACCGTTTCTGCCTGGGGATGGTGCCAGGCCGACAGCCAATCCCGTTGCTGGTAGTCCAATCCCTCTCTTTGCTGGAGGGCGAGAAGATCCCGGTCGGTCATGCCGCCCAGGGGTGAGCGCAGTATCCCGACCAGGGCGATCGAATCGTATGGGTTGTCGATGACCCGGAGGAGGTTGACCAAATCGATAATTTCCTGCCGTCGATAAAAATGCTTTTCCCCGTCCGTGATATAGGCGATGTCGTAGCGGCGAAGGGCGTCCAGATAGACCTGTGCCTGGGTCAATTTTCTGAAGATCAGGGCGATGTGGCCTGGTTGGAGCGGACCGTCGCGTCGATCACGATCCGTGACCGTTGTGTCGGGAAGAAGCTCCTCCTTGAGCCAGCGCGCCAAGGCTTCCGCCTCTGCCCTGGTCGCAGCCTGCACATCAAACTCCTCATCGTTCTCTCCTGGCGTGACAAGGCGAAGCTGCACCCCTGAGACTGAAACCTCTGGTTTCCGTTGAGGTCTGGCCGAGAGCCGGTCGTGAGCCGGCTGAACATGTTCTGCCGGTAGGAAGAGCCGGTCGAAGACATTGTTGACGACGTCGAGCACGGCTCCGTCGCTGCGAAAGTTCGTGACCAGGGAATAGATCGCTCCACCACCCGCTCGAATTTTCTCCACCACTCGTTCGAAGGCTTCAATGTCGGCCCGGCGAAAAGCATAGATCGATTGATTGGGATCTCCCACGATGAATAGTTTGCCAGGCTCCAAGTCCACGTCATGCCACGCGGTGCGATGGCTGTCCGCTCGTTCACACAGGTAGAGAATAATCTCATACTGAACCGGGTCGGTGTCCTGAAACTCATCCACCAGGATCGCCCGGTAGGTCTGTTTAATTCGAGCGCGGACAGCCGGGTGGTCGCGCAAGAGGGATTTGGTCCGTGCCAAGAGCCCATCGAATGCGATCCAGCCGGAGGTGAGAAACCTCCGGCGAACTTGTTGGAGGAAGGGCCGTACGAGCGTCACGACCTCTTGAAAGTACGACTGGTCGACCATGAGAAGTTGTTGGGCAAGTCCAATAATGGAGGCCGCCTCCTGGAACGCTGCCTCATCCCATCCGACAGGGGCTTTCCCCAGATCTTTTTCTAAGACAGTCCGTTCATCCTGAGATAAATGCGTGAGTCCTGGTTGTCCATGTTCCAACAAGAGTGCCAGAGACTGCAGTGCAGCGGCGAGCATCTGTTCCGCCTTACGCCGTTTGGGTCGATCCTGTGCGGCAAGCAGAGTGGTGGCACGGCCATGCGTGGCCGCAACCCAGTCGCGCAGGGTACCCTCCAGGGTGATCAATCGGCATTGGCGGTCAAGCTCATCGATGTCCACAAAATC
>DATHTZ010000753.1:0-5549 GCA_035462675.1 Nitrospiraceae bacterium
AGCTGATTGCCAGAAAGACCCGAACACTACAGCGTCGCTTTTCCGACATGTTTCCACAAATTGACCTGGAGGTATCGTACACATGGGCAGGCACGTTCGGCGAGACTAAAGACGGCCTGGCATACATCGGCCAGACTCCGGAATTTCCGCATGCCTATTTTGCGCTTGGCTACGGCGGCAATGGCATCACGTTTAGCGTCATTGCGGCAAAGATTATCACCGACCTTCATCTTGGTCGACCGAATCCCGACGCCGATATCTTTCGGTTCGATAGATGAATGATCAGGTCACGATAGCATCAATAGGCGCCTTTCGCCGGAGATAACTGGAATGGGTCCATCCCCGCACCGTATCGTGATTGCAAGCGGAACGACTACCCTCCCAGTCGGCCTGTTCCCGAACGGCGGCTATGCTTCCCATGAGTGTGATCTGACGATCACGGTGTTACGCTCAACTGAGCCAGCCGATCCACTCGATCAAACATGACTGAAGCATCAATCACCTGCTCACGAAAGTACAACACCTTAGCAGCCCAGCCAGCGCTGGATAAATGCCCTGACACTCCTTCCATGAGGCTCTCTGCCGATCATCGGCTATGGCGTGAGATGCTCTTCACAGTGCCGGGGCATGGCTGCGGTTCAAAAGAGTAGTCTTCTTGGAGAGATGAAACGTTCCGCTCTTTTGTGTGATTGCCTGTTCCGCTCCGATGCGGTTGACCCACCAGCGTCCCTCCCCTTCTGAAAAATCCGGCGAGAGGTCGACTGTAAACCCACCACTTCGGTCATTCTCCTTCTGAACCCACATGCCATCCCAGGTATGACCGATGAGCGTGTACGTCTCGAATCGGCCGTCTTTCCAATCATAGTGACCGTTGCCTAGATCGTCGAGTATCAGCCGGAACACTGCGCCGTCGACATACTCCCATTCACCGGCAAGGACATGGCGGTTATCGGACTGAGACGTTATCGATGGAGGAAGGGAATCTATGGAAACATCCCGATAAACCGCCGGCTTGGCGCAGGATACTGCGAGCAATGCACGGGCGAGGAGGAAGTGGGAATATCCCCCACCTCCTGCCAAGACGATTGACCATAAGCGGTCGGGAGCTTTCGTTTGATCGGTCATGAGGTACTCCGCTCTCCTTGTATTATAATGGCGGGATAGAGACTGTTTATCTGGTACGTTCCCACGGCAGCTGAAAGAGTCGGTAGGTCGCCCCAAAGACATGACAGTTCGATGAAGGACGCTGGGAGGTTGGTCGTAGTTATGGCGCGACCTCGCTCTTGACAACAGCTGTTCTCAAGAGCGGAGCAGACCAGGAGAAAGAAACCTCTCTATACCGGTTTGCTAGGACCTGAGTCGTTCGAATCGCAGCTTCTCACCGTGCGTGATCCTGCCCCTAACGTAACAGGAGGCATTCCAGGGCCTATTACGGAAACCGAACTTGACCGACCGGTTCTCCATTCAATCCTTTGGAATATTCCCAAGAATGTCTTTTACAGTGACTGTTTGTCCACTTGAACCCTTCGGGATTTGCCCCATTTCAGTATGTATTGCCTCAGCGATTGAATCAGGCATAATTTTATGTTGCTATTCAGAAGCACGGCACATTCCAACTGGCACACCGCGGAGACGATGGGCTCTGACTCATGTGATTCAGAACGGCACCTGGCCTTGGGAGTCGGCAGGATGGTCACGCGGAGCCGTCTGCCTATTCCCACTGAAACGATAACCTGCTACCACCCCAGATTTGAGAATGGAGTCAGTCGTATGACCGGCTTCATTTCCGTGATCGGGATCAGATATTCATTTTGCCGAGCGAATCGACAGCGCGTGATTCTGATCGTTCACCTTCGCCTCAATATGATCACCCTTCTTAATTTCTCCCATCATCTCGGTCGTTTTATCTGTATGCAAACGTATTTCCTTGCCGTCCTTTACCTTGACGAAATAGTTCCCGTCTTCGACGCGGAACAGCTCGCCCTTGATCGTCTTTGCGCCTTTTTCGCTGTCACTCCCCATCTTAACGTTCTTTTGCTTGTCATCATCAGATTGAAAACCCTGCTTATCAGTGACGGAGTCAGTTTTCATCACGTCTGAGGGTGCAGGCGCATGCTCTGCCTGCACCGTGTTGGACAGACCCAGGCACAACAGGAAACCACAAGACATGACACCGGCGACTTTGAAGATAGATACCATGAGAGCCTCCTCGGGTTAGATGTACGAAACACATATGTCTAACTGTACGCTCTCATAGGTCTTGCTATCTGAGCAATTTTGATCAGGCTGGCGAAAATTCCTGGTTTTTTGGCGAAGAATCCCTAAACCAGAAGCAAGACGAGATGTCACGGTGGCGAGCATGTAGACGACTCAGGTACACGCAGATCCCATGAGCTGCGAGCTCGCTTCGTCATTCACTGGGGAAAGATCGCGAATGCCACCCTCGACCTCGTGCGCCTGGAGTCACCTCCTGACGGCAAGTGGGGGCGCTTCTCACTATGTCAGTGAAGTATTGCCGAGGTTCAGAAGAGCAGTTTCTTTGAGAGATGAAACGTTCCGCACTTTTGCGTGTGTACAAGGTCGGCTCCGATGCGGTTGACCCACCAACGTCCCTTCCCTTCTGAAAAATCCGGCGAAAACTCGCCTACATCTACCTTCTCGGTCATTCTCCTTCTGAACCCCCATGCCATGCCAGGTATGGCCGATGAGCCGTGTGTGTCTCGGGTCGCCTGTCTTTCCAATCATAATGATCGTTGCCCTGTTCATCGAGTGTCAGCCGAGCTATCGCGCCGTCCACATATTCCCATTTACCGGCAAGGGCGTGGCGGTCGTCGGGCTGAGACGTCATCGATGGAAGAAGGGAATCCATCGAAACATCCCGATAAACCGCCGGCCTGGTGCAGGATGCTGCGAGTAATACGCAGGCGAGAAGGAACGGGGCATGCCCCGTTTGCTCTGCCAAGACGATCGCCATAAGCGGTCTGGGTCATTCGTATGACCGGTCATGGGCAGTCAACTTTCGACGTCTTATACAGGCAGGATAAAGACTACTTGTGGATTCGTTCCCACATCATTGTCCGATGAGTCGGCAGGTCGCCCCAAATGAAGTAGCGATCTGCACGCGCTCACCGATACAATTGCTACTGCCCTATCGAAGCGGTCCTGCCTGATTCGAGTGGGGAGTCAGTCACACGGCCAGCATCATTTCCCGTGCTGGGCATCGGTTTCGTGGAGCGAATCGCGGCCGCCTTCATCTCTGTGACCGGCATCAGCTCCTTGGGCCGAGCGAATTGACAGCGCGTGATTCTGATCGTTCATCATCGCCTCGATTCGATCTCCCTGGCTAAGGTTTCCCGTCTTCTGGGTGGTTTTGTCGGTATGCAACCGCACCTCTTTTCCGTCCTGCCCCTTGACGAAATAGTTATCGCCTTCGACGCGCAACACTTCGCCCTTGATTGTCTTGCCGCCTTGTGAATGGTCGGCTTCCGTCTTATCGGTGATTTGTTTTTCACCAGGTTCTTCACCGCCTTGCCTGCGATCAGATTGGTCAGCTTTCATTTTTATTTCGTCTGCAGCTGAAGGCGCATTAGCATCTGCCGACGCGGCAGTGGACAGGCCCAGGCACAGCAAGAAACTACACGACATAACACCGACGACTTTAGGGATGGATACCATGGGAGCCTCCTCGGTTAGTGTACAACACGCATACCTGTAACGGTACACGCTCCAGAGTCTTGGAAGCTGAGCAATATTGAACAAACCACGGAAATTTCTAGTTGTGGGGGGGTGACGCACCCTGAGGCCAGGAATGAGACGAGAGAGTGAGCTCGAATTTAGTCGGTGTCTTTGGGAGCGAAAGATTGTGCGCTTGAGGCAACTGGCGCCACAGCAACCTCTCGGGCCGGCAGCGTGAATTGGGCACGAAGTTGGGCAATCCGCTGCCGAATCTTATTGAGAATCGGCCGCTCGTTGACAGAGGCATTGTGGGCTTGCCCAAGAAAATCCTCCCATACTTGTAATGCATCGCGTCCTAGCCCCTGCTGCTCCAACGCGAGGCCCACACGATAGGCCGCATAGGAGGAAGACCATGGACAGGTTGCCGCTCGCCTGAGGACCTGCTTCGCTTCCTCCGCTTGCCCTTGTGCCCGTAGGACCGTGCCGAGCCCCAGGGATGCGCTCACTAAACAGGCGTCTTGTCGAATGGCCGCTCGATACAATTCCGCCGCTCCCTGGGGGTCTCGTAGGAGAGACCTGAGTTCGCCCATATTCTGTAAGAGCACAGGATCATTCGGGGTCTGGGCTAAGGCCCGCTCGTACACCACCCATGCCCGGTCCGTTTCTCCCCTCGCCGCGAACGCGAGCCCGAGATTCCGTAAGACGTCAGGTCGTTCCGGTTCAAGTTGCAGGGCCGACTCATACTGTTGAATGGCGAGATCCAATAGATCGCGATCCTGGTGCAGGACCGCCGCCATCAAATGAAGAAGATGCGCGGTCGTGAGGAATGCACGAGTTGGGAGTTCCTTCTCGTGTGGAGTAACCGGCACCTCAAGCGTCTGCTTCGCCGGGAAGGGAACGCGGTTCTGCTGTAACCAGTCACGCAACCGAGACACAGGAATAGAATAACTGAGGCCGGCTCGCATCATGGCCGTACCCAGCCGCTCGCCTTGAGCATTCTTGACTTGCTCCAAATATGGCACGGTATGGACGACCAGCCCCGCGATCTCACCGGTCTCGCTGTGCACCAGCGGCCCTCCGCTACTCCCGGCGTTCAGCATCCCCACAGTTTGCACAAAGGGAATCGGCCGCCCAGCTGTTCTGGACCGTCCCATCGCCGCACCGGTAATCGTCATCGGAACGACCGACGCATGCAGCGTCAATCCCATTTGTAAGACATCGGGTACGCGCGGATATCCGACCGCGATCGTCGGAGTGCCTTCGTCCGGACTCTCCGCCGCCAATGGAAGGAACGGAACCGGATGGTCGGTTTGGACGCGGAGGGCGGCGAGATCGAGGTCGGAGTCGATCGCGACGACCTTCGCAGCAGGATCGATAGCTTGATTGCGGATATAAACAAAAAGTCTGGTGGAATCTTCCACCACGTGGGCATTGGTCAGGACCACGCCCTGCTCCGAAATGAACACACCGCTGCCGAACGAGAGGGCATGGGAATCATCGTTAATACCCACAATCAGCACGGTCGCCGCCTTAGCCTGGCGATAGAGATCGCCCTGGGTAAAAGACAACGCCCTATCGGGAATTGAGGCTAGAAGAAGGAGTGCGACCAAGCAAAATACTGCTGATCGGGAAGCTCTGCTTATGCGAGGAAGCGCCTTCCTCTTGAGAGGAAGAGAATCCGTGGTGTGCGCTGTCTGAATCAGGAGCGCCATGAATGATGCACACTATCAAAACACCATAAAAGTATCCATTGCTTTCAAGTATTGAACCCCGCCATTCCGAGTCGCCAAGTCGTCCACATAATCGGAGACGGTGGGCTCACCATGCTGGTGGGCAAACTCGCCACGTTGATGAAATACCGGCTGCCCGTGAAG
>DATHTZ010000754.1:0-4058 GCA_035462675.1 Nitrospiraceae bacterium
GGATCGAACAGATCTGTCCAGACCGGCATGTACACACCGTTCCCACATTGCGTATGGAGGTGCACGATCGTTCGGGCGCGGACGAGTGGGTCCAGATCTCGCCAGACTGCCGCGGTCTCATCCGCCAACCGATGAAGCCTCACGGCATTTTGCGCATCGAAAATAGCATAGGCGGCGTAGACCGGCGCTTCGATCATATCGGGAGCCAGAGCCAACTCGGGGCATTGCGCCACGAGGCCTTCAAGGAGCGCACGGCGGTGCCGGTCTTCCAACGAATCAGGCAATCCCGAGTCCGGCACACCGATCAATTCAAAAAAGAGAAACGCGGTACTCTCGACAGGCGGATAGAGTCGAGCGGCAATTGACGTCGCCCGCTGGGAATCCGCCACCGTACTCAAATGGTCATTCAAACCCTGGAGACTCAGCGGCTCCAGCGTCGAATCGGTCAACAGACGCGACTCTACGCGCACCACCGTCCCGGCAGAGAGCCGAAGGTGTCGATGTAACAGATCCGCTGTCGCAACCGGATCGATCTTCAACTTGAGTGGATGGGTCAGATTGGCTTGGAGAGGAAGTTCCAAGGCCGCCATAACGGCATACGACAACTTTTCATCGGCCGGCCCATCGATGAGCACGGAGCAGGAGGCCTCCGCGAGAAGATCGAAGAGCCATTCCGCCATATCCTCATCCAGCGCCGCCAACACGGTTAAGAGATCGTACTCCCGTCCCTGCTCCAAAAAGGCTTGCAGCGTATCGATCGCTGCATCGGTATCGCCATGGTCATGGCGCCGAGCATTGATCAAATGCACAAGATCTCGTGTAAGAGGATCAGGACGAGACCAACTTAACATATCAACAGACTCCTACCTCACAGCCCAGCAGCACCAGTCTCCATGTTGCCAAACTTTTCCCATGGTAGCAAGCGCTCAAACAGTTTATTCCCACAAAGTCATGGCCACCGGTTGGACGCATAGGGCTCACGATCCGATTACCTTCACCAATACGCGTTTTCGTCTCTGCCCGTCGAACTCCCCGTAGAAAATTTGTTCCCACGGACCGAAATCCAATCGGCCTTCGGTAATTGCGACCACAACTTCTCGCCCCATCAATTGACGCTTAATGTGAGCGTCGCCGTTATCTTCTCCCGTCTCGTTGTGCTGATAGGTCGCGCCATGAGGAACGAGCCTCTCCAAGAATTGGTCATAGTCCTTGAGTAAGCCTGGTTCGTCGTCATTGATATAGACGCTGGCCGTAATATGCATGGCATTGACCAGCACGAGGCCCTCTTGGATGCCGCTCTTCTCGACCGCTGCCTCAACCTGCTGTGTGATGTTGAGGTAGGCACGCCGCGTCTTTGTCTCAAACCACAGCTCTTCGCGATAGGATTTCATGGCCGTCGATCAGTGGGCGTTCATTCTGCCGAACTGGACACTCAAGATGCAAGCCACACTTTCGATGAAGTTCCCTCAACACGCTGTATGGAATTCTGTGAAAGAGAGTGAATATGGCGCTTCCGGTATATAATAGTGTCATGCCCGTCAAGAAGACGACCCTGCCCCCACATCCGCCACAATTTCCACAGCTTCGACTTTCAGCCCATGCCAGAATCGTCCTTCGAGAGCGCTATCTGGCCAAGAGCACGGCTGGAGTGACCGTCGAGACTCCGAGGCAACTCTTCTGGCGCGTCGCGACCGATATCGCGCAAGCCGAACGACTCTACCCCGCCACCGGCCGGCTGCCCCATGTGGCTCAGCGCTGGTACGATTGCATGGCCCGGCTCGACTTTCTTCCCAATTCGCCTACGCTGATGAACGCCGGGCGACGGCTTCAGCAACTCTCCGCTTGTTTCGTCCTTCCTGTCGAAGATACCTTGGCCTCCATTTATGACAGCCTGAAACATCAGGCGCTCATCCACCAATCAGGCGGCGGCACGGGATTCTCGTTTAGCCGTGTACGCCCTCATAACGACCGGGTCGCGTCGTCGAGTGGCGTAGCTTCCGGACCGATTTCTTTCATGCGCCTCTTCAATCTCTCAACGAATGTCATCAAACAAGGCGGAACCAGGCGCGGCGCAAATATGGGCATCCTCCGTATCGACCACCCGGACATTCTTGACTTCATCGCACTCAAACAGACGCCGACCGAGATGACCAATTTCAATCTCTCTGTCGGTATCACCGATTCGTTCATGCAAGCCCTCACACGCCGGCGCACCTATGCGTTGATCAATCCCCATACCAACAAACCGACGAGGCGGCTCCCGGCACAGCTCATCTTCGACCAGCTCGTCGAAGCGGCTTGGGCCAGCGGCGAGCCAGGCTTGGTCTTTCTAGACACGATCAATCGTGCCAATCCCACTCCTCGCCTCGGCGTCATCGAATCGACCAACCCCTGTGGTGAGCAACCACTTTTATCCTATGAATCCTGCACCCTCGGCTCCATCAACGTGGCGAACTTTCTCACACAATCTGATGCACGACCCACCATCGACTTCGCTCGACTGGCCGACACCATTTCTCTCGCCGTACGCTTCCTCGATAATGTGATCGATCGCAACCGCTTCCCACTTCCTCAGATCGACCTCATAACGAAACAAACGAGAAAGATCGGACTGGGTATCATGGGCTTCGCCGATTTACTCATCGCCCTCGATATCCCCTATAACTCCGAAGCTGCACTCCGCATGGCAACGACGCTGATGGAGTTTTTTCGATCTCGTGCCCATCTCGCGTCAGCAGAACTGGCTGCCGAGCGTGGAGTCTTTCCAGCCCATCGAGGCAGCCGGCTCCAAACATTTCACCAGCGGCATCGAAACGCAACCGTAACCACCATTGCACCGACTGGCAGCATCAGCCTTATCGCCGACTGCTCGCCCGGCATTGAACCCTTATACGGCGTGCAAGAAGTCCGTCACGTCATGGACGGCATCGTGCTCACCTCGCTTCATCCAGCTTTCGTCCGACGCGCACGTAGGCTCGGTCTCGACCTCGATTCACTTCGTCCCGATCTGGCCACGCACCCTTCCATTCAACATTTGACCCATATCCCAGAAGAGCTGCGTCGAGTATTTCTCACCGCGCACGATGTCTCACCTGAGCAACATGTGCGTATGCAAGCGGTATTTCAGCGCTACAGCGACAGCGGAGTCTCGAAAACCATCAATTTGCCTGCCACGGCAACCAAAGCCGACGTGGCCGGAGCATTTCTACTCGCATACAAACTCGAATGCAAAGGCCTTACCGTCTTTCGAACGGGTAGTCGAGAACAGCAAGTCTTATCCTGCAGCCCCACTCATCCCTGTTAAACCTCGTTGCCTGTGCGCAGAATTCTTCAACGAAATTGACAGCACTCGGCGATGGTGATAGCTATTTCCACAGACTAGGCCCCGTAAGATTGAATCGATCAGCAGGGAGGTGCTCGATGGTTGCACTCATTGGGAATATGACATCGGCCTGGAGTCCTTTTAACTGGACGCTCCTCTTTGCCCGCCAACCAGAACCGGATTTGGAATTCACAGAAGAGGAACTCGATCAAACGAACGCCATGAAAACAACGGGCCCGGTGAACCCTCACAAGAAATCCGGTGGGGGAAGCCCAATCCTCTGGGTACTTATCCTGGCTCTTGTCGGCGGCATTGCCTACGTCTCGATGGAACCGGAAATGCTGACGGAATGGTTGAACCCCTACCTGAGTGAGAGCACTCCTCCACCAATGGCCATGAAACCGAAACCGTCGGCCCCGGCACCCGTGGCTCCATCAACACCCACAACACAAGCCGCTCCCAGTCCGAGTAACGGAGCCTCAGCCCCAGTGGCTCCAGCAACCTCTCCTGCCCTTGCCGTTCCCCCTGCGGCCCCAGTCGTCGTCCCATCATCCCAAACAGCAGTAAAACCCGCTGCACCAGTCGCACCGTCTTCCGACCCGCTGTTCAGTGAAGGTCAGAAGGTGACCGTCACGGTAGACGATACGGTTCCCGGCGGAAACATTCCGTTGCTCGCAGATTCATCGAGCAACAAGCCCGGGCCAATCGTTCGTCCAGGAATCTTACTGACCATCAT
>DATHTZ010000755.1:0-8212 GCA_035462675.1 Nitrospiraceae bacterium
GAGAGGACCCGAAATTTATCGCCCGACGCTTGGTTATTTTCGCCTCTGAGGATGTAGGGAATGCCGATCCGATGGGGTTAGTGGTTGCGGCTGCGGTCGCTCAGGCCGTTCAGTTTGTGGGGCTCCCCGAGGCGCAGATCAACTTAGCCCAGGGGACGACCTATCTTGCAACCAGGCACAAAGACAATGCTTCCTATATCGGGCTTCTTGAAGCTATGGAAGACGCAAAAGGCCATGGAAATCTTGGGGTTCCACTCCATTTACGGAATGCCGTGACCTCGATGATGAAAGGGCTTGGGTATGGGATAGGCTATCGCTATGTCCACGACGATCCCCAGGCTAAGGTGCAGGAGCACCTCCCGGAATCGCTCAAGGGGCGCCGGTACTACCGGCCTAAAGACACCTGACCAGGGGTTGAATAGAGTGGTGGACAAAGATTTCCTATCGGTTATACTTAGGCCTATGAAACGGCGGAATCCGAAGTCGACTGTATCGATCGCCGGTGCGAACGAACGGCGCAAGTTCGTTCGGGCGATCTTGGTCGGCTCTGCACTCATTTCACCGAAGAGCGGTGCCAAGGCGATTACGGCCGTGTTGGATAACGTCAATAAAATCGGCGCAGGGTTGCATACGAAAGAGAAGCTGGCGATGGCTCAAGCCGTGACGGTGTCGTTGGCGTTTCTCGATTCGGATGGCGCGGAACAGATGGAAAAGCTCGACGGGAAAGTCGCCTGGATGAAACCGTGGGAGAAGGGGTTTCTGATCGGTGTAATCTGGGATGAGCTGGTTACGAAAGAGAAGAACCGCTGGTTGTATTACTACCTGGAAGAAACGGTCAAGTCCTCCGTCTAGCGGACGGCTGAAAACGATCCCCAACTTCGTTCTCGGTTCGAAATAATCCTCAATGTACCCGAGAGGGTACGCCTCCGGTTATTTCTCTCCTGCGGCCTTGTTGGATGATCGTTTTGAGCTGTCCGCTGGAGTGTTCTCCTGTCGTGCCGCAATACTTTTCCCGCGCGCATTCTGCTAGGCGAATGCCGTTAGCCTTTGTTTGACCTCTTCCAGTTCAGCCGAGAGCGTTTCCCACCGGGCGGTGAGCCGTTCAAGATCCTTCTTCCATCCGTCGTATTCCGCTTGGAGCACGCTCCACTTGGTGGATTCATTTTTGTAGAGTGCCGGGTCGGCCAGTTCGAGATCCCGCGCTTTGATCTTGGTCTCACAGTCGGCGATCTCGGCTTCAGCCCGCGCCACCTGCTTCTCCAGACGGGCCTGGGTTTTGTTCAAATCGCGGCGATCTCCGGCTGAGGGTTTGGACGGGGCTTGCGACGCCATGGCCCTGGTCGGTCCGACAGCTTTCCCGCGATCCACTCCTTTCAGGTCGTCACTCGTTTCTTTGATGGACTCGACTTCCTGCGCTTTCTTCCACAGATAATACTCGTAGTCGCCAGAGAAGCTTCGGGCCTTGCCATCTTCGATTTCAATGACGCGCGTGCAGACTCTGGTCAAGAAGGTCGGGTCGTGGGAAATAAAGATGATTGTGCCGGGAAAGTCCGACAGCGCGTCGGTGAGCATATCGACCGAAGCCGGGTCAAGATGGTTGGTCGGTTCGTCGAGTAACAGAGTATTGGCCGGTTCGACCAGCATCCGTGCGAGCGCGACACGATTGCGTTCCCCTCCGCTCAGCGCCTTGATCGGTTTCTTCTGATCGTCACCCGTGAAGAGAAAGGCTCCAGCAATCCCGCGGAGGAAGTTCGTTTCCGCTTGGCTGGACACTTCGGAAAGGGATTCGAGAATGGTATGTTCGGGGTTTAGTGTCTCTGCCTGGTGTTGGGCGAAGTAGTGCAGGGTGACACCATGGCCGACCGTCCTGGTGCCTTTGTCAGGCTCCAGCACTCCTGCCAGCATCTTGAGCAACGTGCTTTTCCCGGCGCCGTTTTCTCCCACCAGCGCGATGCGCTGACCCCGTTCGACTGAGCAATCCACTCGCTCATAGACGACTTTTTCCCCGTAGCGTTTTGCCGCGGCTTGGAGTTCCAGGACCTGCCTACCGCTTGCGGTGGGGAGGGGAAACTTGAACTTCACCCGCTTGGGGTCGCGCTTAATCTCAATCATCTTGACCTTCTCAAGCTGCTTGATGCGCGATTGGACCTGGCTGGCTTTGTTCGCTTGGTAGCGGAATCGATCGACAAATGTTTGGACCCGCGCGATCTCTTTTGCCTGCCGCCCCGCGGCAGCCTCACGCTGAGCGTCCCGTTCTGCGCGGATCTTGATGAACGACGTGTAATTGCCACGATATTCTTCGATCTTATGGTGCCGGAGATCCCAGATATGGGTCACGACACGATCGAGAAACGCTGTGTCGTGGCTGATGATCAACAGCGTCATTTCCGAGTTCAACAGGAATTGCTCGAACCAGCGCTGCGTCGGTTTGTCCAAGTGGTTGGTCGGCTCATCGAGCAGCAACACATCAGGGTTGGTCAGTAGCAGATGCGCCAAGGCGACACGCATTCGATAGCCGCCGGACAGTTTTTCGATCTGACGGCTGAAGTCGATCTCCGAAAATCCCAACCCCATTAGAATACGCTCGGCTTCATGTTCGGGGTACAGATCGCGATGGGTGGCGTCCAACACGGTCTTGCCCGTGATCGTTTCGAGTTCCTGCGGGAGATAGCCGATTCGGAGACGAGGACGCTTGCGGATGCTTCCCTTGTCCGGCGATTCCTCTTCGAGAATCATCCGGAAGAGCGTGGTCTTGCCGGCGCCGTTGGGTCCCACCAAGCCGACCCGTGAGCCTGGGCGAAGATGCGCCGTCACATCCTTCAGCAGAACCCTCGTGGAGTATTGTTTGTAGACCGACTCGATTTGGAGCATGTGAAAATTTAGAAGGAGTTATATCGACCTATGCATGTTGACGAGTAGGTGTGGCTCAAGAAGAGGTCTGGCTTTATGTTACTAGAGCATGTGCGGGTTTTATCCGGCGGAAACAATTACGATAAAGCTCAAAATAGCCGTCGGCTCACACGAAGTGCGGTTTGGTGGAGCTGGCCGGGATTGAACCGGCGACCTCGTGAATGCCATTCACGCGCGCTCCCAACTGCGCTACAGCCCCATGTCGGTTGACTTAGAACTACGCGAAAATCCTTGTGAAACCGCAGGTATGCTAACACGGCCTTCCCGCGGCAGTCAAGAAAAGCGGACAGGCAAGGGCCTGAGGAGCTTTCTTTGCTTCCGGAGCGCGCGCCCTCGGAATGGCCTCGCTCGACGGTCGCAGTCAAAAGTTCCTCACGCCCTTGATTAGTTGGGTATGGAAGAGAAAGCGCGTACGAATGGACACGCGCAGTGGGAGACCGAGCAGGCCATCCTTGGCCGGAGGAGAAACAAGTCGGCGTGGATGGCTTATTTGAGCAGCGCTATGGGAAGCGTTGACAAGGTGATTAAACACGCGTAGGAATCTCACGTCAGCTTTCAGTCTGTCTATGCGTATTACGCCGGTTGATATGCTCAACAGTTAGGTCTAGGAGGTAGCGCTGTGGATGCAGCCAAGATCGTCGCCGAGCTCAAAAGGTACGAGAGTGAGTTCGCCGACATCCTTTTGCGCTTCACTCGGAATCGCAACAGCATTGACATTGATAGCGGCGACGACACGCTCTTTCGGCAATACATTCACGAACTCATCGACCTGTTCAACGATGTCCTCGGTCATAACAGCTACTCCGTCAAGATCGCTAGCGAGTTTAACGAGGGAGTGTCCAACTTCCTGGGATCCCCTTCCTACAAAAGCGTCGAGAACATCCTGTCCGTGGTTCGTGCGGCCCTAACCCGCTTCACGCGCAACCCGGAGCTACTTGTGCGAAAGAAAGCCGAGGAAGCTCTCCGTCATAAAGAGAACGTCTTCGTCATACATGGGCGGGATGAAGCGAAATGGCGGGAGCTAAAAGACATCTTGAGGTCTGAGTTCCGACTCAATCCGATCGTACTGATCGAACAGCCGGATGCAGGTTGCAAAACGGTTATCGAAAAGTTTGAGAACTATGCCCAAACATGCAGCTATGCGATTGCAGTCTTTACGCCAGACGACGAAGTGACTTCTGGCGAGGATATCTATCTTCAAACTCGCCCCAATGTCATCTACGAACTAGGCTGGTTCTGCGGCAGGCTCGGCCGATCCGGTGCCATGCTTCTACTAAAAGAGGGCACATCTCTCTTCTCGGACTTTGGCGGAATCATCCAGAAGCGGTTCGCGCAAAACATTTCCGAGAAAGTCATAGAAATTAAGAGAGATCTGATAGCGGCTGGGGTACTAGATGAAACCTAGGAGCCTGATCGAGCAATCGATGCGCTAAAAAATCGACCTCACAGATTGCCCGAGAATTGACGATCGGAGACACGTGAAGGGTTCTGCTACCCCCGAATGGGGTCATAATTAGGGTCACATCTTGTAATATGATGCTGGCTTGGTGCAGTATGGGCGATGGCTCGTCCGCTCCGCATTGAATTCCCTGGCGCATTCTATCATGTCACTTCCCGCGGTAACGCGCGGCAGCGAGTCTTTCGCGACGATGAGGACCGCGAGATGTTCCTGGCCACCCTAGCCTGGGTGGTGGCGCGCTTCCGTTGGCGTTGTCACGCCTACTGCCTGATGGACAGCCACATACATCTATTGATTGAAACCCCGCAGCCCAATCTCTCCCGCGGCATGCGGCAGTTAAACGGCGTCTATACCCAACGCTTCAATCGCCGCCACAGAACAGTGGGACATCTGTTCCAGGGACGATTTAAGGCCATTCTGGTCGAAAAGGAGGGGTATTTGCTGGAGTTGGCCCGCTATATCGTCCTCAACCCGGTACGGGCAAAGATGGTTAAGACGCCAGAACACTACCCCTGGAGCAGCTACCGTTCGATGCTGGGATTAGCCCCCGTGCCTCCTGTCTTGGACACCGAATGGATCTTAGATCAGTTCGCCGGCACCAGAGCCACCGCTCGGAGGCGCTATGCGAAGTTCGTGCATGACGGGATCGGTGTGCCTGGACCCTGGGAGGAGGTCAAAGGGCAGGTCCTCTTAGGCAGCGAGGCCTTTATTGAACGACTGGCGCCCCATCTTCAGGAATGCTCAACGAGGGAAATCCCCAAGCGTCAACGCTTGGTGGATCGTCCGTCTCTCAAGACGCTCCTGGCAGGGGCAGATGCGAAGACGGCGCGCGACGAAGCCATGGCACGAGCCTATCTTAAGTACGGATATACGCTCGCTGACATCGGTCGGGCCGTCGGCTTGCACTATGCCACAATCAGTCGCATCATCACGGCGTTGGAGAAGAGATTATAAGACACAATGTGACTCCTTATCTTGGGGGTCTACGTCTCTGCGTTCACCACTACCTAAACTCCCTCCGCGGAGCGCTCCACACCACCATCGGCATCCACCATTTCAGGACTCCTTCCTGATAGGCTGGGACGGCTTTGTAGCTGGGCAACTTTGCGGGCCGCAGCAGTGGCTTTCAAAACGTCCCTTCCCCTTCGATGGATTCCAGTGGTCGAGGATGATCTGCGTCGGAATCGTGAGGCCGGAGATGGGAAAGGTTCTAGAAGCCATTGATCTCAGCAAGAGGGGTAGCGTTCTGGGGCTCGCTTCCTGTAATGTCGTGCCGTTCCATCCGACGATCTTGACGGCTTGACCGATGACAGCCAGCTCCTAGTGCACTTTGAGCCATGGTCGGGAAAAGCAATGGCGACGGAAGGAAACCACGGGGTCTGGACCCCTACATTCATCCGATCACATTTCTTAGCTTTGTATGTAGGGTCCAGTCTGTTAGGGTCCGGGTTATTGAGTAAATGGTCCTTGCGAGGAGGGTGAATTCATGCAGATTCAGGTCAATACTGACAACAATATCACAGGGCGTGAAGATGTCGTGCGCCTTGTCCATTCCAGTGTCGAGGGGGCTGTAGGCCGGTTTGCCGACCGGATTACCCGCGTGGAGGCTCACCTCAGCGACACAAACAGTCACAAATCGAAGGGTGACGACAAACGGTGTTTGCTCGAAGCCAGACTGGCGGGTCTCCAGCCTATCGCGGTAAGTCATCTGGCCGCGACCATCGAGCTCGCCGTGACCTCAGCTGCGGACAAACTCCAGAGGGCGATCGAAAGCAAAATTGGACGGATCCAAGCTCGATAACACTGTCGAGCCTGCATTACTCATTAACGTTTCTTAGGCAATCGTCTGCCTGTGCATATCCGCACGCAGACAGGCCGATCCACTGCTACGACGAGCCTTCGGCTGGTGGGCTCGCCCCTCGGACCCGCACCATGCTGCACGAGTACGTTCATGAATCATGCGGGCTGGATGGCGGTCGTGAGGGTGAAAAAGTGTCCCAGAAGCCATTGGTCGCTCTCATGACTCATTAGGTTGCTACTATGTCTACATCAAACACTCAACACTGGAGCCCGGAGCAATACGCTAAGCATGCACGATTTGTGTCCACTCTCGGAGTGCCCGTTATTGACGTACTGTCTCCGAAACGCGGTGAATCCATTCTCGATCTGGGTTGTGGTGATGGTGTCCTCACTATGAAACTCATGGAACGCGGCTGTACTGTGGTCGGTGTCGACTCAAGCGCTGAGATGGTGGCAGCGGCCAAGTCGCTTGGGCTGAATGCCCACATTATCGATGGAGATTCGCTCCGATTCACCAGCGAATTCGATGCGGTGTTTTCGAATGCTGCGTTGCACTGGATGAAAGATCCCGAACACGTCATTGCCGGTGTTTGGCGTTCGCTCAAACCCGGCGGGCGTTTTGTCGGTGAATTCGGCGGCTACGGTAACGTTGCTACGATTGTCAGGGCTATTGAATCCGCGCTTTCTTCGCGGGGGTTGGCAGTCGCCAGTCCGTGGTTCTTCCCTCGTATCGAGGAATATAGAGGGCTTCTTGAAGCCTGTGGCTTTACGGTAAAGCACATTGCTCTCATTCCCCGCCCCACTCAGCTGCCCGGAGATGTGAGTGGTTGGCTTGATATGTTCGCCCAACCCTACACGGCTCTCCTGCCCATAACCGAGAAACAGGGTTTTATTTCCGAGGTCGTTGGAACACTGCGGCCCGCACTTTGTGATGCCCATGGCAATTGGACGGCTGATTATGTTCGTTTACGGTTCTCGGCTACGAAATCACACGCCAATCCGGCTGTGCGGGTAGCATGAAGAATTCTTTGAATCGATACGACAATCATAGTGGAATTTTTTGTCCTACTTTGCGTACTATGGCGGTCGGTACCTGCAGTGGCTGGGGTCTAATATTGGAGGATGGACACAATGACCACACGTTTTGCCATACCTGTTATCGCTGTTCTTGCTTGCACAATCTTTTTTGCGGCATGTGATTCAAGGCCGGCTCCTAGCAAGGCGTGTATTGAGGCCGCCCGCCTCTGGGCAGAAGCGCTAGACGTGGACCAGCGCGCTCCTGAGGGTGAGAAAGCGGCGGAGGTGAAAATTCGAAAGGACTCTCTTGCGGCGTTGGAGGAACGAAAGGTAAAGGAGTGTGGAGAGTAACATGACCTGCCGGCACGTGTGGAGTTGTGGTGGGGACATGGTACGGAGTTCTCCAGATTGTTTATCCGAGGGATTCCCTATAGCGCCATCGGAACCATGCCAGTTGATATCGCAGGCCAATCCGGCTTTGTAGACATCATTGAAACGCTTTTGAACGTGGATACACTATAGGAGGCATGTCATGGTCAAAGTCGCGTTGTTCGTTCGTCTGGATGCAAAGCCTGGAAAAGAGAAAGAGGTCGAGAGTTTTCTCTTGTCCGGTCTTCCACTCGTTCAGGCAGAGCCGGCCACCACGGCGTGGTTCGGACTCCGCTTGGGGCCGTCCACCTTCGGCATCTTTGACGCCTTCCCGGATGAGGCTGGCCGTCAGGCTCACCTTTCTGGCCGGGTCGCAGCGGCGCTTATGGCCAAGGCCGGTGAGTTGTTGGCCAAACCGCCATCCATCGAAAAAGTGGATGTCCTCGCGGCAAAGTTACCAGGCTAGGAGCCTGTCCGAGTATTCAAAAATATGTCCGTTTCATGGGTATCTGAGCCGCACGCCGAAGTGCGATCGTTGATCCTACGCCAAATGTGCACGTAAAGATTTCTCGAAACCGTTTATTCGGACAGGCTCCTAGCCCGAATTATTCTTGACCGTTTCTGCTGCAAGCGTCAATCTGTTGCTTTGACGAACCC
>DATHTZ010000756.1:0-1561 GCA_035462675.1 Nitrospiraceae bacterium
GTCCATGAATCGCACCTTCGAGAGCTGCGTCTCGACATGCGCCGTAACACTTCATCACCGCACGGCTGACACATTCAGTGCGCTGTGCTAGGCTACGCCATGCCTGCCAGTTGGCTCAGTCGCCTCTCCATAGGCAAGAAGCTCACGCTTTCGTTCAGCGTGATCCTCATCCTGCTCATCGGAAGTCTCAGCACATCGTTCTTCTATCTCTCCCGGGTGAATAGCTACGTCGAGCGCCATCAGCGGATCACCATTCCCGCCGTCGTCACGGCGTCGGAGATGCTCCGCAACCTCTCCGACATGCAGACCCAGATGCACCACCTCCTCGATCATCAAAATAGCGCGGAGCAGACCATCAGCCTGAAGGCCATCGCGGATCTCGAAGGCCGAACATTCACGACACTGGACACCTATCAAGCCGCTCACGCTGTCCGCACACATCCCGTTCTGTACGGCATGTTGCAACAGCACGGCCAGGGCGACCTGGCTGACCAGGAAAGCCAAACGATCGTCACCATCGCCGATGGCATGAGTGCCTTACGCGCTCAGCGGGAAGATCTCGAAGCCGCAACCCGCCAGGGCGTGAAAAATCTGTCAAACGCAGAACCGTCGTACGAACAGACCGCGACCAAGATCTCAAATGCGATCGCCTCCCTGTTCGAACTTCACCACAAGATTGATGTGGAGATGAAGATCGAGGGCGATCGCCTTGTCCTGCAGGCACGGATCATCGTCATCGGCCTCGTCGGCCTGGTTGGACTTCTGGTCGTTTCGATCTACCTCATGATGAAACGGCTCGTGGCCACACCGCTTAAACAACTTGCAGCCACGGCAGACCGCGTCGCTCGACATGACCTCACAGCCGAGTTTGAGTCCTGGCCCACACGAGACGAAGTCGGCATCCTGGCAAATTCTCTGACGACCATGCTTGCAAATCTCCGCGAGCGAGGTACTGCCCTCGTGCGCAAGACCAAGGAACTCGAATCCTTCACCTACTCCGTGGCCCACGACCTCAAAGGACCACTTCGCGAAATCGAAGGTTTCTCGTCGCTCTTGGAAAAGCGATTTGAAGAAACCGGAGACCCCCAAGTGCAACACCACATCGACATCATCAGGAAGTCCTCATTGCGCCTGACACATATGATCGACGCCCTGCTCAAGTATTCACGACTGGAACAGCAGAACCTCCCGCGCACCCGCTTCAACGTGTTGGCGATGATCAGCAGCCTGGTCATCGATCGGCAAAGCGAGATCGCCGGCATCACACCTCAGATCAAAATCAATCTCCCCTTCGCCGATCTGTATGGCGAGCCCGTCAGCATCCGTCAGGCCTTGGTCAATCTGCTCGATAACGCCCTTAAGTTCTCCCGCCATTCCCCGGTTCCGACTATCAACATCGGGGGACAGTTGACCCCGACTGAACGTATACTCTGGGTACAGGACAACGGCATTGGCTTCGATGCCGACCAGAAAGAGAAACTCTTCGGTCTCTTCGAGCGGCTGCATAATGCCCATGAGTACGAAGGCACCGGTGTGGGACTGGCCATCGTGAAAATGGTAG
>DATHTZ010000757.1:0-2877 GCA_035462675.1 Nitrospiraceae bacterium
GTGGTGGCCTAATGCGAATCCTCTCTATTATGACGCTCCTGGCTTTATACATTCTCCCCTCTGGGTATGCACCAGCTTCCCCACCAACTGCTATTTCAGTAGAAGAATTGCAATCGCTGCGAACACAGGCAACCCAGGGCAACGCGGAGGCACAGAACAAACTCGGGAAGCTGTACTTCCTGGGTCAGAGCGTCCCGCAGAACAATACAACGGCGCGGGAATGGTTCGAGAAATCTGCAGCCCAGGGCAACGCGGACGCACAGAACAACCTCGGGTTCCTGTATGACAAGGGACAGGGCGACTATGCGAAGGCGCAGGAGTGGTACGAGAAAGCCGCTGCTCAGAGGCATGCGGCGGCGCAGTCCAACCTCGGGTGGCTGTATGCCAACGGGCAGGGCGTCCCGCAGGACTATGTGCGGGCGTATATGTGGTGGAGCCTCGCAGCAGCCCATTCCAAAGGTAAAGAGGAGGAGTCCGAAGAATCCATCATAGATAAGGTCGCACGCCGGATGACTCCTGCGCAGATTGCAGAAGCCCAGCGACTCTCGCAACGTTGTCAGACACAGCACTTAATGGGCTGCTGAGTAAGGTCCCCCGCCTCTATCCATCACTGTGCTGTCCTCCTCACGGGCAGCTGCGTTACTAGTACCCAACAGGCCCGTTGAGTAGGATTGATCGCAGCTTACTTGAAAGTTGACTTTCATAGTGACCTCGTCGATTTAACGAACTCGACTTCGATCTGTTGTGTATGTTTGATCTCGCCGCCCACGAGTCCGCGGCAGTACTGGTCTGATATGCGCAGTACCTGCCTCGACAAGCCTGTCGGTGGGGGGAAGGCTGGCGGCTGCCCTCGGTGGTTGAGCTGACCAGCCTGATAGAGACGGTCAACTTGAGCCCATCCTTGCCCACGGGCCATCCGTTCACCAATGTTGTCCCCGGCCTTATTGATCGGCGACGACGAGTGCTGAGTTTTCATCGGACGCGTGGGTCGCAGACTTTAGAAATGAGGGCAGCGCGTTCACCAAGGATGAGTCCGGCTTCACGACAATCCACGTCTGGTGTGTCCGTGGTCCTATGAATGCGGATGCCTATTGAGGATTAGGTGTTCGAATGGTTGGAGAAGGCAGTACGAGAGGGGCAGAAATGGTTGTGGGCTGATCCGCAGCCCGTGCAGCTGTGAGAGTGGCGAAGGCGACATCGGTGATCGATGGCGTGTGAACTACTTCAAAGCAAGACCCCTTCGCTACTCCCAATCAAGCCAGCGTTCACCCTACCCTCTACAAACGATGAGATAGTCTTTTTGGGGGAGAAGTGCAATGTGCGCACGATTGAGGCAGCAGGTTGCGGTATGTAACCATAACTAGCGGGGTTAGGCATGAGTATTCACCTTGAATTTTCTACCGTCACTCGTTCGACAAGGAATATAGGAATGGTAGGTGTCCTTTGATTGAATTGGCCTTGATTCTGTCGCTGCTTCTGGGATGCGGCGGATTGGGTCAGCAAAACTCGCCCCCGAAAGCCGAAACCCCGATCCCGACGGACGCCGCGACCAACGCGAATCTCACGGTCAATGGCGCCCAGACGTTCCAGACCATGGATGGGATGGGCGTCAACATCAATGTCAATAGCTGGAATGGTGGGCAACTCGCCCCCGCCCTCAATCTGTTGGTCACAACGAATGGTTCTTCTTTAATACGGGTCATCCGCGACCCGATGGATTGGGTCACGAGCGAGTCCTTGATTCCGGCACTGCACAGTCTGGATCCATTCACGTTACAGCAGGTGTACGAAACACCCAAGATGCAAGATATTTGGAACATGATTGGCTCTCTGAACCTGATCGGAGTTGGCGGGAATCAGATCATTCTCAATTTCATGGGTTGGACGCCGACCTGGTTGGGCGGTAGTGGCGCCTTTGGAAGCCCGAGTCATATTACCGCCGGCAAGGAGCAACAATTCGCCACCATGATCGCCTCGCTGATTTACTACGGCCGCAAGGTCAGGAACCTCGACTTCCTGATGCTGACTCCCTTGAATGAGTCCGACCACGACTGTCGGGAGGGACCCTGTGTCGATGCCAGCCAATATGTCACGATACTCAAGGCGCTGATCGCGGAACTGGATACTATCGGACTAAGCGACGTGCGTCTTGTCGGGCCGGATACTGCGGGCATCAGCGCCGGCAGGGGATATATTTCCCTGATGATGGCTGATAGCCTCGTGGCCGGACGAGTCGATCATTTCGGCGAGCATATTTATGAAAATTCAGCCAACCCAGGAACACCGTTCCCGTCCAAGAGCTATTGGCTGACGGAATCGGCGGCATGGTGTGGAAGTTGCGACACGGGTGGCACGGTAACCGGAGACGAGTGGAATTTTGCCAGGGCAACCACTGATTACTTTCTCGGCGACTTGGCAAACGGCTACTCCGGCATTCTAGTCTATGACGCCTACGACAGCTTTTATTACCACCACAACAATTTTGGCTTCTGGGGTCTTCTGGCCTTCAATCAGACCACCGGAATCTACACACCCCGTGCTCGATTTTATGCCAATGCGCAGCTAAACCGGTTCATCCGTCCCGGGGCTGTGCGGATCGGCGTGAATAATTCCATACCTGGGGTGACCGTTGTGGCGTTCTCCCATCCACTCAGCGGACAAGTGTCGATCGTCGGACATAACACGGGCGCTTCGCCGGTCACCATAAACGGGCTGCTTCAGAGTCTTCCTATCGTAAATTCGCTTGCCCTCTACCAAACCAACGCTTCGTTGAGCTTGCAGCGCGCGGCGGATATTTCGGTCATCGGGGGCACGTTCAGTGTGTCCATTCCTGCAGACACTTTCTTCTCGATGACGAATTGATGGCTACCTAGGGGG
>DATHTZ010000758.1:0-2877 GCA_035462675.1 Nitrospiraceae bacterium
CCAACATCTGTGCCGTGCAGGCACGAAAGGGTCAATTCCTCAATGCGTTGCGGGTGGACTCACGGCTCACGGTGCAGGGGCTCCGCCTCAACACCGACGCCATTGTCCGCAACGAATGGCCATGGGCCAGGCCCAGGCTCAGGGTCTCACGTTCTTCGGCACTCATGTGTCTGCAGCATTTCGTTGCATGGCAACACTGTAGCCGATAAGGGCCTGCAGTGTTGCACTTGGAGTTAGAACTCAAGCGGTTAACGGAGGACGTGGCTTCATGTCCTCCAGAATCCAGTCAACTGCCTCAGCCATAGACTTCGTCATGGCATCCGGCATGGCTTGTTCAACCTTGAGTCTATCCATCGCCTGCGTGTCCACCAGTTCAGTCGTAATCAAAATAGCCTTGGCGCCCACCCTGTGTGCCAGTTGAATGTCGCGCGCGTGATCACCGATCAAATAAAACCGCCTGAGATCCAGTTGCAACTCCGATACAGCCCGTTCCACCATTCCGACATTCGGCTTGCGACAACGGCAGCCATCGTCAGGATGATGGGGGCAGAAATAGATCGCGTCGAGCGCCGCGTCCTCCTGTTCCAAAAGACCTTGTAACCTGGCATGGATCGCTTCCAGATCCTTGAGAGTCAAGATTCCACGGCCGATACCGGATTGGTTGGTCACGACCACTAATTTCGCCCCAGCCTCTTTCAAACGCGCCAGGGCCGGCCCGACCCCCGCCAATAACTTCAACTCAGCGGCAACTTTCAGATAGCCTGGATCGTAATTCAATGTTCCATCTCGGTCCAGAAACACGGTGACACCGTCGAGCATGTTCCTTTGCTCGGCCTTGCTGATTTCGTGTGTATGGTTAGTCTGGTTTGAATCAGAGGGACCAGACACACGAGATATACCAGAGAGACCAGCTACCTGTTTCATTGCCGCCTCATGTACCTGATCCACGGTCACCCTTGTCATACACCGATGGTCGATCGGGCATTCACGCAGCAGGCAGGGAGCACAATCAACTGGCTGCCGTACAATAGCGTGGGCGTCCCCAAAGGGTGATGTGGTGCGCCAATCAGTCGGCCCGAAGATCGCGACGACCGGTACCTGGAACGCAGCGGCAATGTGCATGGGACCAGTATCATTTGTGAGAAGCACGCTGCACCGTTTGACCGCCGCCATAAGTTCTCGAATCGTCGTTGCCCCGGACAAAACAAGCGATCGGGACGACAGGCGCACAGCAATCTCTTGGCCCAAACGCTCTTCTCCCTTGGCCCCGAAAATGACCACACTGACTTGTCGTCCAGGAGATTCGCGGATCGTTCGGCAGAGTCGTTCCGTGACTTCGGCAAACCGTTCTGGCAACCAGCGTTTGGCACCGCCATAGGTCGAACCCGGGTTCACCCCGACGACGATATCCGTGGCTGTCAGTCCACCCTGCGCAAATCGCCCCACCATTGCCTGTTCTTCCTCAGGAAAGACAACGAGTTCCGGTGCAGGGGGATCGCCTGTGAGGTTCAGTGACTTCAACAGATCCCAATAATAATGGACTTGATGGACGAGCGTACGTTGATCCGGCACAACGACTGGATCGGACAACAGCAGACTTCGCCCGTCTGTCGCATACCCATAGCGCCGAGGCACACCGGCCAAGAAAGCCAGGAAGGCCG
The DNA here is from genome assembly GCA_035462675.1 of Nitrospiraceae bacterium. Taxonomy (GTDB): domain Bacteria; phylum Nitrospirota; class Nitrospiria; order Nitrospirales; family Nitrospiraceae; genus Palsa-1315. The sequence goes on from DATHTZ010000758.1 coordinate 1,662, forward strand.
CCTCGAACGCATTCTGAAACAAGACGGCTAGATCGAAGCCTTGCCGCCGCAACTGCCTGGCCAATGCCCACTTACCTGAGAGCCCCGCATGACGCCCCTTGGTATCGTAGGTCAACACGCGCGTCAACGCCGGATGACCCGCGAACAGATCGGCCACAGCCGGCTTCACCAACAGTGTGATTTGCGCATCGGGAAACAGCCTCCGCAATCCACGGAGCGCGGGCTCGCACATCACCGCATCGCCAAGCCAGTTGGGTCCACGCACAAGAATTCTTTTGATGGCTTCTTTATCCACAGGCCTCCGCAACACGGCGCGGGACAAGCAAGCAAAGACTTCGGCCTTCAGCCTTCGGACTGTCGCCCATCCCCCTCATCTCGCCTCGCCTCCGCCTCCGAGCACCAATCGCCGCAATCGCTCTTCCCCCACAGTCACGTATGTGCTCAGTCGGACTGCCCACCAGTTATCGGTGGGGTGGAGCAGCGTAGCCAACTTGCAGGCGTCTTTCTCCGTCGTCACGACCAGCTCCGCCTGAAGCTCAACTGCCTTAGCTCGCAATTGCTCGACTTCCTGGCTCGTATAAGCATGATGATCGACATAGGCCACTTCATCCAAAACCTTGATCCCTATTTGCTCGACGAGAACGCGAAACGATCCAGCATGACCCACGCCGCTGCAAAGCAAGGCGGTCTTACCCTTGGACCAGGAAAGCGGTTGCGACTCTCCGGTCATCACCGACACGAGACTCTCCGGACGAAAGACCGTCTGGATCAAATCGGGCATCGAACCGAGCGTGGCCTGCAGCTTGCGATAGACCTCTTTCACCTGAGCCGGCACGTCCGCTCTCGTAACCACGATCGCGGTCGCGCGCGCCGCCGCCCGCAGCGGTTCCCGGAGCCGACCAGCCGGCACCAGAGCCGCGAGTCCCGCCGCATCTGTGGCATCGACCAACAGGAGATTCACATCGCGATAGAGCCCTCTGTGCTGAAATCCATCGTCGAGTAACAGACAATCGATCGGAAATCGATTCAAGACCCAGTCACCGAGCTCATAGCGATCGGCGCCAACGGCCACGATCGCCCTGGGACAACGCTGTGCGATCAAGAATGGCTCATCGCCTGCCTCGTACGGGCCAACCAGCAGACGCTCGCCATTCGACACTAATAGATACGGGACCATACTGGTCCGTCGATAGCCTCGGCTGAGAATCGCCACCCG
>DATHTZ010000759.1:0-9848 GCA_035462675.1 Nitrospiraceae bacterium
CTGCACATGCTTGGGAGCCGAACCGCCCGCGCCGGTTTCGAAAAGGCCGCCACCGTTCAGCAGAGGAACGATCGAGAGCATTTTGGCGCTGGTCCCGATCTCGAGAATAGGGAACAGGTCCGTGAGATAGTCGCGCAACACGTTCCCCGTCACAGAGATCGTGTCCTTCCCCTCTTTGATCCGCTCCAATGAGAGGCGAGTCGCATCAGCAGGCGTCATGATCCGGATGTCGAGGCCTTTGGTATCGTGATCTTTTAAGTAACGTTCGACCTTCGTGAGCAATTGGGCATCGTGCGATCTGGTCTTGTCCAACCAGAAGACTGCCGGGGCTCCGGTGGCCTTCGCACGATTCACCGCCAGCTTCACCCAGTCCTTGATCGGCGCATCCTTCACCTGACACATGCGCCAGATATCCCCTTCTTCGACCTGGTGTTCCAGCAACGTCCTTCCTGATGCATCTACCACGCGGATCGTGCCGTTGCCCGGAGCCTTGAAGGTCTTGTCGTGCGAACCGTATTCCTCGGCCGCCTGCGCCATGAGGCCGACGTTGGGCACACTGCCCATCGTCCTTGGATCTAACGCGCCGTGCTTCTTACAGAACTCGACTACCTCGTGATAGACCGGCGCGTAGCTGGAATCCGGGATCACACACTTAGCGTCATGTGCCTTGCCATCAGGGCCCCACATCTTGCCGCTGTCGCGAATGACCGGGGGCATGGAGGCATCGATAATGATGTCGCTGGGCACATGCAGGTTGGTGATCCCCTTGTCGGAGTTCACCATCGCCATGGGAGGCCGCTTCTGGTACACAGCCTGGATGTCTGCCTCAATCGCCTTGCGCTGATCGTCCGGCAAGGCTTTGATCTTCGTGTAGAGGTCACCGATCCCGTTGTCCGGATCCACGCCAAGCTTTTTGAGCGTCTCGCCATGCTTCTCGAATACGTCTTTGTAATAGACCGTCACGGCATGACCGAAGATCTTGGGATCCGAGATCTTCATCATGGTGGCTTTCATATGAATCGAGAACAACACGCCTTGCTTCTTGGCATCTTCGATCTGCTCTTCGAGGAACTGACGCAGAGCCCGCTTGCTCATGAACGTGGCATCGATGACTTCTCCTGCCTGCAGCGCCACTTTCGGCTTGAGCACGGTCGTCTTGCCGTCCTGGCCGACGAACTCGATCCGCGCATCAGTCGCCGCAGTCGTCGTCATGGACTTTTCGTTGGACCGGAAATCTCCGCCCTTCATATGGGAAACATGCGTCTTGGAGTCGGAACTCCAGGCTCCCATCTTATGCGGATGCTTTCTGGTGTGGGCCTTCACGGAGAGCGGCGCACGGCGATCCGAGTTGCCTTCACGCAGCACTGGGTTGACGGCACTCCCTTTGACTTTGTCGTAGCGGTTCTTGATGTCCTTCTCTTTATCGTCTTTTGGATTCTCTGGATAATCGGGAAGCTTATAGCCCTGACTTTGCAATTCCTTGACAGCCTCTTGGAGCTGAGGAAGCGAAGCGCTGATGTTCGGAAGCTTGATGATATTGGCTTCCGGGGTCTTAGCCAGCTCGCCCAATTCAGACAGCGCGTCCGCCTGCTTCTGCTGTGGGGTCAGGTAATCGGGAAATACCGCAAGAATGCGCCCGGCCAATGAGATATCGCGCAATTCAACGACGACACCAGCTGCCTTACTGAAGGCATTGATGATCGGCAAAAAGGAATAGGTCGCCAGCATAGGGGCTTCGTCGGTTTTTGTATAAATTATTTTCGATGCGGTTGTGGTCATGATGATATCTCTCCTAACTCCTTGTTAGTTCAGCGCGTTCAACGCGGAACCGGCCTTGAACCACGCAATCTGTTGTTCGGTGATGCTGTGGTTCGCCTGAATGGTGAGTGACGTACCATCCGGCTTATGGATGGTCACTTGCACCGGTTTGCCAGGAGCCAGACTGCTTAGCCCTGTCACGCTGATGCGATCCTGCTGTTCGATCTTCTCGTAATCCTTCGGGTCAGCAAAGGTCAACGCCAAGATCCCCTGCTTCTTCAAATTGGTCTCATGAATACGGGCAAAACTCTTCGTGATCACGACGCGAACGTTGAGGAACCTCGGCGACATAGCCGCATGCTCACGGCTGCTGCCCTCCCCATAATTCTCGTCGCCCACCACGATCGAGCCGATGCCCTTCGCCTTATACCTCCTGGCAATCTGAGCCATCGTCAATCCCGACTCCCCAGTCAACACATCTATGCCCTTGCCTGGCTCTGGAAAAAATGCATTGTTGGCGCCCAGAAACATATTGTCGCTGATCTTGTCCAAGTGGCCGCGGAACTTGAGCCAAGGACCGGCTGGAGAAATATGATCGGTGGTCGTCTTGCCCTTGGTCTTGATCAAGAGCGGGAGCTTTTCGAAGTCCTTGCCGTCCCAACGCGGGAAGGGCTGCAATAGTTGTAGCCGCTCACTTGTCGGAGGAACCTCAACAGTCAAGCCATCGCCGCTGGCTGCCGGCGCAACAAATCCTTCCTCACCCTTCGCAAAGCCCTTAGCCGGAAGCTCTTCCCCGACCGGCGGTAGGAACTTGAATTCCTTCCCATCCGCCCCCTTGAGCGTCTGACTCACAGGATTGAAGCCAAGATCGCCCGTGATGGCGTAGGCCGTTACAACTTCTGGGCTCGCCAGGAAGGACAAGGTTTCATTGATGCCGTCGTTACGGCCTGGGAAATTGCGGTTGAAGGAACTGACGATCGAATCTGCCTTCCCTTTTACGCCATCGGCCCGCTTCCACTGTCCGATGCAGGGGCCACAAGAATTGGACAACACCGTGCCGCCCAACTGTTCAAATGTTCCCAAGAACCCATCACGCTTCATCGTATGATAAATACGCTCGGAACCAGGCGACACGAGGAATGAGGTTTTCGCTTTGAGCCCGGCCTTCAACGCTTGCTGGGCAATGTGAGCCGAACGGCTGATGTCTTCATAGGATGAATTGGTGCAGCTTCCGATGAGCGCCGCCTTGATCTCCACCGGATAACCCTTCTCCTTGGCTTCCGCCGCCATCTTGGAAATCGGCCTGGCGAGATCCGGCGTATGGGGTCCGACGACATGAGGCTCGAGCGTCGATAAATCGAGTTCGACGATCTGATCGTAGTACTTCTCCGGCGACTGAGCGACCTCGGGATCGGCCACCAGCAACGACTTGTTGGTGATCGCAAGGTTGGCCAGATCGGCTCGATCCGTGATGTTCAGATAGGCGACCATCTTCTGGTCGAACGGGAACACCGACGTCGTAGCGCCCAGCTCTGCGCCCATGTTGCAGATCGTCCCTTTACCGGTCGCGCTGATCGTGTCGGCGCCGGGCCCAAAGTATTCAATAATCTTGTTCGTCCCGCCCTTCACTGTGAGCAAGCCGCAGAGGTACAGAATCACGTCCTTCGGCGAGGCCCAGCCGCTCAACTTGCCGGTCAGGCGGATGCCGATCAGTTTTGGATGGAGAACTTCCCATGGCAGGCCGGCCATCACTTCGCCTGCGTCTGCGCCGCCGACACCGATGGCCAATCCGCCGAGCCCACCTCCGTTCGGTGTGTGCGAGTCGGTGCCGATGATCAAACTGCCTGGGAACGCATAGTTCTCCAACACGACTTGGTGAATGATCCCCGCCCCCGGTTTCCAGAATCCAATGCCATACTTCTTCGCCGCCGAGGCGAGAAAATTATAGACTTCCTTGTTCTCGTCCATCGCGCGGATCAGGTCCTTCTCAGAACCCATCTCGGCGCGAATCAAGTGATCGCAATGAATGGTGCTCGGCACGGCCACTGTATTCTTGTTTGCCTGCATGAACTGCAACATCGCCATCTGAGCCGTCGCATCCTGCATCGCCACGCGATCTGGCCGCAGCGCCAACATCGCCTTCCCGCGTTCCCACGTCTGTGTGTCGAAATTGTCCGCGTGTGAAACCAGCACCTTCTCCGCCAATGTCAGGCCACGGCCAAATTTCTTTCTGGCCCTGGCGAACACATCCGGCATCTTCAAATAGAGGTTCTTGGCAAGATCCATCGACATAATTACCTCAATTCAAAATAAATAATTTACAATTAGAAATTGTCGTTACTTCAACGGTGGCACTTCGCGCGACTATTTTAGAGGCGGGACTTCCCGCCTTTTCGGCGCCGCATAATTCACCAGATAATCGAACAGCCGGATCAACCGGCTATCCTGACGCTTCTGATCCACCCAATGCCCGATCAATCCGATCGTGCGCGACAGGATGAAGAAGCCGTTCAAGCTGTCGACCGGAAACCCGATATCGACGAGCACCGCCGCCATCGTGCCGTCCACGTTCAGAATCAGGTTATCCTTCTTCACTGCAGTCACCTGCTCCACTTGCAAGGCGAAATCGAGGCAGGGCGTCTTGATGTTCAAGCTCTTGACGTATCCGACCAGCTCTTTCACCCGCTTGTCCGGATTGCGCAGACTCTTCACGCGATGGCCGATACCGGGCACCGGCCCGACGTTTTTCTTCATATACGCGAGGAAGTCATCCACGGACATCTTGTTATCGACGGCATACTTGAACCAGCGGCCGGCATCCGTCACCGCTCCACCAAACCGAGGGCCGATCATGATCATGCCGGCCGCCACCGACTGGGACAGACCGATGCCGGCACAGGCCGCGAGAATCGTGGCGTAGGCGCCGCTCACGCAGGGACCGTGGTCTGCAGACAGCATCATAATGCGCTTGATGATTTCGGCTTCCTGTTTGGAGATCAGCCGTTTGTCCCACAGAAGGCCGATGACGTGAGGAATTTCATAACCCTTGTTGATGAGTTCTGAAGCGGGATAGCCGTCGTAGCAGGGTTCTTCACCGCGGTCATCGCTGATCGTGGTACGGATCAGCGGGGCCACCATGACTTCGTCAGCCTTCATCGCCTCTTCAATGCTCTTCGGCAGCTTCGGCAGCACAGTCGGTTCAACCGGCTCCTTGACCTGGCCGGATTTCAACAGTTCTTGATAGGTCTCTTTAATGGCGGGACCCAAGGCGCCGAACGTCGCCGGCACGATTGCGCCGGACTTCTTGAGCGCATCGGACTTGGAACGTGCCGACCCTTCGCCCTTCAACCCTTCCTTCGCCCCTGCATGGCCGAACTTCATCCCTTTCGGCAAACTTTCTTGACAGAAGCCGGAGACGACAGCCATCAACTTCACGCGCCGTTTCTTGGCCCCGTACCACTCGGCTGCCCGCTCTTCGAGATCGCCGCCCATTTCACCGACGATGACGACCGCTTTCGTTTGCGGATCGTTCTCGAACATGTCGAGATAGCTGACATAGTCGGTTCCCGGATAGGCATCGCCGCCGATCCCGATAGCCGTCGTAATGCCATCGGCAAACTGCGAGCAGATCCAGATAATTTCGTTGGAGAGACCGCCGGACTTGGTGATGACACCAAAGGAGCCTTCGCGATAGAGCTTCGACAGTACCAAGTTATCGAAGGCGCCGCCGATGACTCCCAAGCGGCAGGAGCCGGCTGAGACAATCCCGATCGACGAAGGGCCGTTGAAGACTTTGCCGAGCTTGGTCGCATGACGACCCAGGATCTTGGCGTCTTTTTCCGGCACACCCTCGGTGATCATGGAGACCACCTTAATATGGAAATCGTCCAAGGCTTCCATCCCGCCCTTCATGGCCCGATCCGCGCCGATATAGACGAGGCTGGTGTTGATCTGGGGATGGTTCTTGGTCGCTTCCGCAACGGTCTTATAGATGGGAACGGCCACCAAGCCACTGCCATAGGGAATTTCGTGTGTCTTGCCTGCGTCAGGCGGATAGACGAAGGCCAGGACGTTCAGTGAGCGCTTAATCAGGTAGCAGAACTCGGCCATCCGGCGCGCGGCATTCACGCCTGCGACGCCCCCCTGAATCACCACATAGGTATCTTTGTTTGCCAGGATACTCATCGGGATCTCCCCTTCTCTTCAATGCTGAGTGCTGAGCGATGAACCTTGAGCTGAGACGCAGTGTCCGCCTACTCAGCACTCGTTTCTATTTCAGTAGCGCTTTGTCGACGATATCGGTCAACGGCGTGTTGCGATCGAAGACGTTGATGTCGAACCCTTCGTCTTTGAGCGCGCGCATCGCATCGAGCCCTTCCTTCTCCCGCGGTCCGCCGCGGCGCACCCAAATCTTGACGTCCTTTAGCTTGCCTTCGGACTTCGCCTTGCGGAACCCATTGATGATGCCGCCGAACGTCTTCTTCACGTCGGTGAAGTTGGCAATGGCGCCGCCGACGATGATGTTCTTGATCCCGGGCAACGAGCAGACCTTGTCGGTCAGGACTTCAACCGCCCAGTCGGGCGGATCGCCGGAGTATTCGGCATAATTGGCCAACTTTCCGCCACGTGCGACGACCGCATCGGAATAATAGACGCTGGCCCCGCCACCGGCTGGCAACATCGCCGTATCTCCGCCTGGAATCTCGATAAATTTGACCGAGCCTTTGATCTTAGAGTCGACCGCCATCACTTCCATTTCATGCTTGGAATAGGCACGACCAAATTCTGCGGCAAAAGCAAAATTCCAATCGGGGTGCCGAAACTTGGCGTCGCCATCGAGCAGCGTGACCGCATCCAAGGCGATCAGTTCATGCTCATGCTCGCGCAGGACCACGGGGTTCACTTCCAAATACTGCGCATCTTCGCTGTCGAAACAGGTGAACATCTTGCCCGCGAAATGGGCCATCTTCTTCAGGAGCCCGCCGGTAAAGCCTGCATCCTTGGCCAGCCGCTCGAGCGCTTCCTCCGAGGGCTGCTGCCCGACTTCAACTGCCAGTCGCTTCACTCGATCCCAATTCGACTCGACTTCAATGCCGCCGCAGTTGGCAACCAGAATGTCCGTCCCTTCACGGGTTGATTTCACCGCACAATAATATTCTTCCTTGTGCGGAATCATTTCGGACACGATCACTTGTGAGACGGTGATACTGCCCACTTGACGGCCGATCATCTCCTTGGTCGCCGCTTCCGCCTCTTTCAGATCCAGACCGACCTTGACCAGGCCAAGCTTGAACCGCGAGCCGAGCGCTTCATGGGACTTGACCACCAACTTGGATTTCTTCAGCCATTCATTGGCTTGGCCCAGCTTCGTCAATTCGTCGACCGAGGTGACAACGACATAGTTGGGGACCGTGATGCCCCACTTCTTCATCAGCCCCATCCCAGGACCTTCAAGCACCTTCGCCATGACATCACTCCATCAGAAATGGTGAGAAACAATATATAAAGGAGGAGGATTCTAACCAAATCGGCTGGGGGACTCAAGACGCCAGAGGGACTAATCGAAGAAAGCTCAAAAGACCTAGAAAAGCGTCGACCGAGAGTGTGACTCTCTAACTAAATGGAATATCAGGAAAAGTTTCAGAATTGGCCACTGCAATTGCATATTGAGTGTGGAGTACGATCAGTTTCTTCGACAACGCCGTAAATTATGGGCCAGATCACGTTAGGAAAATCTCTGAGCACCACTCAGCAGTAGCATGATCGCTGACATAGACTCTTATTGGCAGAACGTGTGGTGACTCTTTTCCGAAAAACTTGAGGACGTGGCTTACCGAGATCCGCTTACATCAAGGGCATCATATCCTTGCCAGGAACTGGTTGTGCACCCACCCTTCAATATCTCCATTCTTCACTAATTCCACCTTGAACCATCGGTCGCGCTTTTCCAGGAGCACTACCGCGGTTCCCCTCTTAAGCGGTTCAGCAACAGGTGGAAATTCTACGCCAGGGCCACTTCGAATATTCAGCGTGGAAGCCGTCACGTCATAACGCTCCCGTTCTTCTTCTTCGCGACCCAGTACCTTGGCTCGCACATGCTCCAAAGGAAATGCCGGGCCTGGATCCCTCTTCCGGTCAGGAACGATATCTTCATGCCCTACCACGTCCTTGAGGTCGTAGTGTCGAACAAGGAGTTGTGCGAGCTCCAAGGCCTTCTGGATCTGCACTTCCGTGTAGGCGTGCCACCAGTGAGCCTCATCGTCTAGTTTATGCTTGGCAAAGACGACTTGGTCTTCCGCATACAGTGTCCCGAACCAAGCCTGATACTTGTCGCCGACTTTCTTCAGCGGGCCGGCATTGTCCATCTCTATCCCAATGGAATAGCTGTTCAGGCCGCTCAACCCATCCCAGTGACTGATACCCGCGTGCCACGTCTTGATATCGAACGGCGCGAGTTGGGTGATCGTGCCATCCCTGGCCAATACCAGGTGCGCTGAGGCCTTCGACTCCGGATTCGTGAGCCAATCGATCGAACTCGTGGCGCTTTTTCCAGCCGTGTAGTGAAACACGAGGTAGCGTGGTGAGAGGTCGCCTCCTTTGTTCGGAGTCTCGACGAAGGACACGCCAGCCCCGACAAGCCGATCATCTTCGATGGAAAGATCCGGACTTCGCGCGATGGCGATACCACGCGCCTGGGCCATCCTCAACGCTGTCTTTTTCTTCTTCGGCGTACGACGTTTTCCAGAAGGTCCTCTATGCACCATCATGAGCTCCCTCCATTACGCTGAAATGGCTCATGGCCCTTATGCCTATTCCACGACACGATGTCTGCAATCCGTCCTCTCCTCTATAGTGACGGAGCTGGGGATAAGTAGGTGCCGGGGCAAAGAGCCCCATCACAACATCAGCTGACTCCTCACGAACCGAACGCCATCAGGTGACCTCACAGTTTTTGCACCTTGATAGAATATTTCCCTGTCCCGCTCTGACGACTATAATGCCGGACTTGCACAAAATACTCCCCGGCAATCAAGTCACTCGCGATCCTGGCATTGGTATCGAGTCCAGAGTCATCATCTTCTGCAATCAATGATGTCTCGCTATTCGGCCCAAAGAGCTGCATCACTACATCCGTCGGGCCCAGGGTGTCTATGACATATCGCCCGTCCCCTGCAGCCGTAAACCGATACAGATCCTCTTCTCCCGTTCTCCCGATCGACGCCTGCGTGCGGCGCTTGGCATTCACAAGAAGCTCGACGGCGGTAGAAGCCGTACCCCCTTCCTTCGGATACATTTTAGCCCCAGCGACGAAGGCCTTGTCCATTGCAGACAGGATTTCATTCGCTTTTGTGCCGATACCATTGAGGGTCCAGGAAGCGGAAAAAAAGTACAGCATGATGGAGTCCGGATCAAATGCGGTCCCATTGATCTGATCGGCGCTATATTTTCGAAGAATATTATGGCGTGCCTTCTCTTCATCCCAGAAATTCGGTGATTTCGCGGCTTCACGAATCACCACGGCTTCGTTCCATTGGATTCCGCCTGCAGGATTTTGATGTTCATGGGCCAATCCAATAGCATGGCCAAACTCATGGCCAGCAGTTCCTCCATCGAGAAACCCCAGGTTCATCGTCGGTTGGTCCAACGAAATACCACGGCAATCGGTGCCGACGTAGGACCAAGCTCCATCGTTGTGATCGAACGTAATGCGAATCTCGGCATTCAACGCATCGTTGAAATCGAATTTCAGATTTGCCACCTGTGCCCACCATTCAGCCTGTTGCCTGGCGACGGTCTGCTCGGTCGGAGTGCCTCCGATAAATCGTACCCTGAGCGTCGAGCCATTCATCCAGGTCTTCCCGATGGGAGCAATCGCACGCCTCCCGCCATTTCGCATCGGCTTGGTGCTCTGAAACCGCATGAGATCTCGAGGCAAGATTCGGTCAATACATACCTTCGGGCGATTTTCCATGTTCATATCTCCTTTCAAAGCAGTGGTGAGTAACACCAACGACGCCCCACCTATCATTGTCGGTGTCGCCGGCAGACTGTTTCAGCATCCCGCGAGACCGACATGCCGTTGCAACCCA
>DATHTZ010000760.1:0-2269 GCA_035462675.1 Nitrospiraceae bacterium
ATATCCTTCCACTTGGAGCCAGCGGCATCATTGGAGATCTGCGCAAGCCGGAGACGCTGCGATGGGCAGTAAAAGGGGTCGATTCCGTATGTCTGATCACACCGCTCAGTCCGACGGAGACAGAGGAGGGGCTGGCGGCCATAGCGGCGGCGAAACGCGCAGGTGTTCGGCACCTCGTCTTTCTGTCGATTTATCATGCAGAACGGGCTCCGCAGATTTCTCATTTTAAGTCTAAGCTGGAAATCCAAAAGGCGCTCAGAGAGTCGGAGATGGCATTTACTTTAATCATGGCCAATAACTCTTTTCAGAACGATCTGCTGTATCGCGAGTCGATTCTTGAGGAAGGGATCTATCCGCAGCCGATCGGAGACATCGGCCTGAATCGTGTCGACGTGCGCGATATCGCAGATGCTGTGGTCGTGACTCTTACCCAAACCGGACATGAGTTCCACCGTTACCCGTTGATCGGTGCAGAAGTATCGACTGGGCAGGATGTGGCGGAGACCTACACTCGCGCCCTCGGGCGCGAGGTCCGGTACGGCGGAAATAATCTCGATGTCTGGGGAGAAAAGGCTAGCCACACGCTGCCAGATTGGTTGGTCCAGGATCTGAAACTCATGTACGAATTCTTTCAACACCACGGACTCCGGGCGAGCGAAGCAGACGTTGCCCTGCAAGCACAGGTGCTGGGTCATCAGCCCCGCTGCTTCCATGCCTTTGTCAAAGAGACGGTTGTGGCATGGAAAAGAGATGGGTCTCGTGAGTGCACGAAAGTGGGGTAAACAAACCGGTGCACTCTATGTAAGAGATCGTCCACAGGGGCAGGGGATGAAGACTCACGCCGAGGGCGATACTGAGAGGAGATCGCGATGAAATTCTACCTGGACACCGCGAATGTAAAAGAGATTCAAGAGGCTGCCAGTCTTGTCCTGCTGGATGGCCGCCTAGAGGGAGCTCTCTTGATGCAGCTCAAGGAAATCGACGGGCAGGCTAGTTTTCACCCACTCAATCGACGGCATAAAGACTTCCCTGTGACAAAACACCAGCGCATTTTGAGCCGAGTTGTACGGTTGCAGAAGAATCTTTGAGAAATTTTAGAAATGAGAGTGATTTCGGCTGCCTTGGTCGTAGTCATGGTTTCTTCCGTGAAAATATAGAGGCGGTTCATGAGATGGATATTTATACTGGCCGCGTTGATCGGGCTCGCTGTTCACCAGTCGACGTCCGCGGCACCCATAGATAAAGGGGCCAAGGAATCAGCCACAGGACAGAGACAGGGCCAGGAGAAGCCTGCGTCGGCTCAACCACCAGAGGGGGCGATGGTGTTGGTGCCGGCGGGGGAGTTCACGATAGGGAGTTCGACGGGAGACGCAGACGAACAACCGGCGCACCAGGTCAATGTGGATGTCTTCTCCATGGATGTGTACGAAGTGACGGTGCGGCAGTATGTGGCCTTTCTGCAGGCGACTGGAGTCAATTCGCCGTCAGACTGGATGACGATGAACCAACCGACGTACCAGAAGCGACCGGTCGCCAATGTGGATTGGGCAGATGCAGCCGCGTACTGTAAATGGGCTGGCAAGCGCCTGCCGACGGAGGCGGAATGGGAAAAGGCGGCGCGGGGGACGGATGGCCGCCTCTATCCGTGGGGCAACGATCCTCCGACGCAGCGCCACGCAAACTATGGGAAGACGGGGTCGCACAACCATGGAGTATCGGCGCCGGTAGGCTCGTTGGAAGAGGACAAGAACCTCTATGGCGTCTATGCCATGGCCGGAATGTCTGGGAGTGGGTCAGCGATTTGGTATGACAGCGATTATTACAAGAATGGTCCGTCGCAAAACCCGACAGGGCCATCCTCAGGCGAATCCAAAGTGTTGCGGGGTGGATCTTGGGACAGCGATCCGCAGCATCTTCGATCCGCGGTCCGGTACTTCCACCGGTCGGTACATCGGCACAAGGACTACGGGTTCCGGTGTGTGAGGACCCCGTAGCCCTGGGCGCTACGTCCAAAGAGGGCTGAGGCTCCCAATCCTTGGAAGGGTGGGCATCCGAGCCGCGTGAACGGACTCTGATGGTGATCCAATGCCGGAGGAGCTTCCATTGTGACCAAGGCCTATGGCGTGGCCATATATGGACAGCGTATCTATAAATAATCGCGCCATAGAGTTGGTGAACAGGAAAGGTCGGGCATTCATCGGATGACCGTGGATCTGTACGGTCATGGGGATGACCCAAACTGATGCATGTTGGGATTGCAGCGAATCTT
>DATHTZ010000761.1:0-8045 GCA_035462675.1 Nitrospiraceae bacterium
CCCTCAGGACGAAATAACTTCTCGTCGGATATCCTATTGTTGGAGGCACCGAATCCCAAGCCGAGCTTAGGAAGGTACTGCGACCGGGCCTTCATCATCACATTGCGGGCCTGAACGAAGCGCTCCGCGGCCGCTTGCAGATCCGGATTCACCGCCATGGCCTGCTCGACGAGCCGATTCAACACCGGATCGTCGTACAGTTTCCACCAATCCGGACGGAGTGCGCTATCGGCCGGATTCGCCTCCACAAAGGGACTCGACCCATGCCATGAGACGGGGATGACATATTGAGGTGGAGTATACGTGGGCGACAAATCGACTGCTGGAAACCAACCGCAAGCGGGCAGGGTGAGCGCCAGCAACACGAAGCTGGCGCACTGCGCCACGGCGCGACCGGTATGCGACACCTCCGCTCTCGATGGAAAGCGCTTGTACGTCATTTGGTCGTGGCTTTCGTGATCGGTGACTCCTTTACCGAAGGTTCAACTTCAATCTGATATCCAGGTGCGGGCGTGACGATGACCACCTTGTCGCCTTCCAGCAACGCGGCGCTGGGGTTGTTGATAATGCGGTCGCTCGCGGAAATCCCTTCTGTCACCTCGATGGCATTATCGAGGACTCTAGTCATAGCGATGGGTTTGAAATGCACGTGGTCGTCCTCACTCACCATGGCTATTTGCGCGCCGTGCTCCTGGAAGACCAACGAAGTGGTTGGTATAGTGAGAACGTTCCTGTCGACCGGAGCCGTGAGACGGACTGTGGCGTAGGAGCCGGGCCAAAGCGCCCCGTCCTCGTTGTCGATCTCGAAGACGGTGATGGCCGTACGCGTGCTGACGTCGAACCCACGAGCGACGGTCAGAAACTTGCCGGCGAAATGACGATTGGGGAATTGCGGCACCGTCACGTCGGCCGTCAGGCCTGGCTGGAGAAAGGGCCCGAACGCCTCAGGCACGCTGACGAAGAGGCGCAGCTTACTGACCTCGGCCACGGTAAAGAGGTCCCTGATTGCGCCACCGCCACCCTCTCCAGAGCTCGCTTCTTTATTGACGTAGTTCCCCACGTTGATGTTGCGCGCGATCACTACACCGTCAAAGGGTGCGACGATCGTCTTGAACCGGATCAGGGCTTCGAAGTTCTTGACGTTCTGCTCCGAGGCGTTGACTCTCGCCGCTTGGGCTTTCGCCTCTTGAACCTGTACCGAAATCGCCTGTTCCGAGACCGCCTGGTGCTGGCGCATCGCCACGTAGCGTTTCGCGGTCAGTTCAGCCAGGACATTCTTGGCACGCTCGGTTTCCAGATCAGCCTTGGCTTGGGCATATTGGGCGTCGAGAGCCGGCGCATTGATATCAGCAAGGATATCGCCCTGTTTCACGATGGCGCCGTAATCCTTGTACCACATCTTTACATAGCCGGTGACCTGTGCGTAAATCTGCGCCTCATACCAGGCCTGAATATTGCCGGGCAGCGTAATCGACTCGGTCGGCGGCAACACCGATGGGTTGATCACGGACACCCTCTGGATCGAGCGGTCGACCGCTTCCTCCTTCAGAACTGCCGCATCGATTCCGCCGACATAGAAACGGTAGCCTAAATACGCCACGCACAAGACAACTGCCAGAATCGCCAGGCCTTTCCCACGCAGGCTATTCATATCAGACTTGCTCCTTTTGGCGAGTGGTCCGCCGGCTGTAGATCATGGCGTACATGCAGGGCACAAAATACAGGGTAAAGATGGTGGCAACCAGTAGGCCGCCCATGACGGCGCGACCCAGCGGCGCATTCTGAGAGTTCGCCAGCGACATCGGAAGCATGCCGATGATCATGGCCGCAGCGGTCATGAGCACCGGTCGGATGCGAGCCTTTCCGGACTCCACCGCAGCCCGTATCGCGTCGCCATGGACGGCGATTCGCTCGCGGGCGTAGGACACGAGTAGGATCGCATTGGCTGTCGCCGTACCCATCGTCATGATCGCGCCCATCAGCGCCGGCACTGAAATGTTCGTATGGGTCAGGAACAACGCCACTGCGATGCCCGCGAGTGCGCCCGGCAAGGCCGTAATGATGATGAAGGGATCGACCCAGGATTGGAAATTGACGACGATCAGCAGATACACCAGCACGACCGCGGCGATGAGGCCGAAGAGCATTTCACGAAGTGCGGCGCGCATCACTTCGGCCTGGCCGCGGATTTCGATGATCGCGCCCTGGGGGAGCTCCGACTCCATGCTGTGGATGACCTCCTCGACATCTTCCAGGACAGAGTTGAGGTCGCGTCCCTCGGCGGACACATAGACATCGATCAGCGGCAAGATATTTCCATGCGTGACGGCACCAGGCGTGCCAACGGCTGAAATCTTCGCCAAATTGCCGAGAAGCTGCACATTTCTCGTCTCTCCCGATGATTCGTTCTGCTCCCGACCCACCGGAACGACCATAAGGTCTTTGATGCTTGTGAGCTGCGCCTGCGGCGTGTAGACATTGATCCGGTAGGACATGCCGGTCTGGCGATCAAGCCAGTATTTTTGATCGATCTGTTGGCTGCCGGTGGTGGTCACGAGCACGTTGTTGCCGAAGTCCGTCTGGTCCATGTTCATCCCGAGCGCGAACTTGCGGTCGGATTGGGCCAGCAGGGTCGGCATGCCCATCGGCTGCTGGACCACCACGTCACTGGAGCCGGGGATCTGTCGAAACTTGCCCGCCAATTTACGGGCGAACTCATGGTTGGCATAGAGATCCGGGCCGTTAATCTGCACGTCGATCGGCGAAAGAGAGCCAAAGTTCAGAATCTTCGCAGTCAGATCGGCTGGCTGGAATGTGAATTCCGTCCCCGGATAGAGCACCGGCAACTCTTTACGGAGAATGCGTCGGATGTCCCACACTGGCGCCTTGCCATCCTTCAACGAGATCGTGAGGTCGCAATCCTGGGTGCCGACCGTCGGCGTCGGAATGAAGGCCAGGTTATGCGCCCCGACCGGTATGCCGCAATTGCTCACGATGTCAGCGACCTGGCCAGGTAACAAACGTTCGACATCCCTCGCCACCAGGGACGTGATACGCGCGGCAACCTCGATGCGCGTGCCGAGCGGCGCCCGCATGTGCATCGCTATGATCCCTGACTTGATCTCGGGGAAAAACTCGCGCCCGTTGAAGTAAAAGAGAACGAGGGAGGCTATCGCAATGCCCGATGAGACGATGATGAAACTGCCACGACGTGCGACCACCCGTTCGAGCTGCGCCGTGTA
Organism: Nitrospiraceae bacterium; assembly: GCA_035462675.1. Classification (GTDB taxonomy): domain Bacteria; phylum Nitrospirota; class Nitrospiria; order Nitrospirales; family Nitrospiraceae; genus Palsa-1315. Next base: position 3,243 of record DATHTZ010000761.1, read on the forward strand.
GCCTTCACGAAACTGCTCGAAGCGCTGTTGGAACGCCACCTGGAAGCGGGTAAAGACATTCTTCGACGGTTTCGCTTCGTGCTGTCCGCCGTTCGCAGGCGGGTGCAGCGTGTCGTGAGCCTTCAGAATATACTTCGCCATGGTCGGCACCAGCGTGTACGTCAGGATAAATGAGGCGATCATCGCGAAGATGACCGCCTCTGCCATCGGCGGGAAAACCCACCCGGAGATCCCGCTCAGATGGAACAGTGGGACCCAGACGATCGTGATGGCGAGCGTGGCGACGAACGTTGGAAGAAGGATCTGATTGGCAGCATCGATGATCGCTTTCTCCAGCGGCGCACCCGTTTCGATGTGCGTGTCGATATTTTCGATCATGACGGCGGCGTTGTCGACGAGAATGCCGACGGCCAGCGCCAATCCGCCCAGAGTCATGACATTGATCGACTCTCCGAGCGCGTGCAGGGCGATGAGCGAGGTGAGGATTGAAAGTGGGATCGAGGTGAGGACGATGACCGTCGGCCTCCAGGAGCCGAGCAGCAGCAGCACAATGAAGCCGACTAGCAAGGCGGCGATCACCATTTCGTGCACGACGTCCGAGATCGCCTGCTTCACGAAACCCGAGGCGTCGATGAGCAGCTTCACCTTCACGCCCTTGGGCACGATCTGCTCGATGCGCGGGATGATGTCCTTGATCCCCTGCACCACCTCCAGCGTCGACGCCTCACTGCTCTTCATCACCACGATGATGACGGCCTGCTGACCGTCCACCACTACGGCGTTCGTTTGCACCCGGCCTGCGAGACGCGTCACGCTGACATCGCGCAGATGGATCCAGGCATTGCCCTCCTTCTTGATCGGAATGTCGTCGAAGTCCTCGATCTTCAGCGGTTGCGCGTTGGTCAGGACGATCCAGTCGGTTCCCCTGATCTTGATGTCCCCCCCGGGCAGCACGAGATTCTGCCTGTCGAGGGCTAGGTGGATGTCCGACGGCGTGAGGTGCCGGGCGAGCAATTTCTGCTGATCGAGATTGATCATCACCTGCATGTCCTGACCCCCGTAGGGATGCGGCAGGATCGCGCCCGGTATCGTGACCAGGAGGGGTCGGATTCGCATGATGCTGAGGTTATAGAGCTCCGCCGGTGTGTGTGAATCGGAGGTGACTTGCAATGTGGCCACCGGCACTTGGGATGGGAACAGACGCATGACCATGGGCGCATTAATATCCGGCGGCAGTGCCTTGACAGTGGTCTGCGAAATCGCCGCGATATCGGCCTCGGTGCCACCCAGGTCGACTCCGTCCTGAAGATAGATATTGATGATGGAGTTGCCGAATAAGGAGTTGCTCCAGATGTATTTGATGCCTTCGACCGTCTGGGTCAAGAAGCGTTCAAATACATAGGTGATGCGCCCTTCGACATCCTGCGGCATCAGGCCGTCGTAGATCCAGACGACAGAGCTGACGGGAATTTGAATAACCGGAAAGACGTCAGTCGGTGCTTCCTCCGCAGCCATCACCCCGAACACCAGGATGAGGATGGCCAGCACAACAAATGTGTACGGTTTTCGCAGGGCAACGAGGACGAGCTTATTCATGTACGAAGCTTCCCCCAAGCGGTGTGACGCTCTAGCCGTTCACGAGCAGTTCCGCGCAATACGTGCACGACGTTGCAGCACACTGCTCGAACGCCGGACGAGGTCGAATGGCATATATACTTCGGCCTTCTTTTCACGATCCAACTCCCAGTTGTTGATTCGACGTGATTATGCTCTTACCGTTAGTAAACGTCGCCGTGTCTTGTATTTCTGTTGGCACTCTAGCTCCATCACATGAAAGGCGCATGAAAAAATCATGAAAAATTCTTCATCGACGCGACGAGTCTTACGTTTTTGATTCGTGTTCCATATCGAGAAAGAAACAGCCTTCGCGGGCAGGAATACGTTGCCCTCACGCAGTCATTTTACAGCCAATTTGATACATTCTGCGAGTCAAAATACTCCCGCCTAGTAAAGTTTCATGGCACACCTGTAACTTTCCGCAGTGTGGTTTGCTCGCGCCAACCCCTATCCTCCTTCTTCATGTACGATCATCGAGCGGGAATGGAGGTTCATATCGCTTCACCACTGATCAATCTGTCGATGTACGGTAAGGCCACGAGCATGTGCGGATGCATCACCAATGCAACGACCCAAACGCGTTCGAATCGTGAGACAGGCTTTTCATTGATCAACTCGCTCGGCCTGAATCCTTTGTCTCGATTGCAGGACGCCGTCCGATTTGCCGGTCACCGGCGATCGTTGGGATGGTAAAGTCTCGTGGTAGGTAGCCGTAGTTCAGCCTCTTGATGCCGGTTCCTTCGCGGATGGATAATGGACAGAGATGGGGGGGCTCCATGATGTTGGCTTAATCAGTCACAGAAGAACTTATAGGAGGCTCCTAATTGAGCCGTCGAGCCCTCAACCCGCTCAAGGTAAATCGGTGTAAACCATGTATCGTAAACAGAACGGAAAGAGTCACAATACAACGAGACGACTGCTGATTCTGATCGTCGGTTTGGGCATCGGCGTCTTCATCCTCGATCTGTCTCTTCCTCTGGGAAGCGGGAATTCTGTGCTCTATGGTGGGCTCGTCATTCTGTCCTTTCTCTTGCCATATCGGAGAGGCCCCCTGATCACGGCGACAATTTGCTCTGTGATCGATATGGCCGATATATTGCTGAAACCTGTGCTAGATGGCGTGCCACTGTGGATGGGCGTCACCAATCGATTGTTCAGCCTGACGACGATTTGGCTGCCCTTGCTTTTCTTCCTGCATCGGCGACGGGCCGAAGACCTGTTACAGCAGGCACACGATGAACTCGAAACGCGAGTGGAGGCCCGCACACATGAACTCGCCGCTGCGAATCAGGCGCTCGTCACCGAGATCGCAGAACGTATGGAAACCGAGCAGTCGCTTCGAGCGAGCGAAGACGTATTGTTGGCCAGTCAGCGCGAACTCAAGCAGAGTCGTGCGGATTTGCGGGCCTTGGCAGGCCAGCTGTTGACAGCACAAGAAGCAGATCGCCGAAGAATATCCCGCGACTTGCACGACGACATCAATCAACGTCTGGCCATGCTCTCGGTGGATCTTCGGCGGATGGAAAAAGATCCGTCGAAGGATCCGGAGTCTCTTCAGGATCAAATTCGACGGGTGTCCGAGGGCCTGACCGCCGTCTCGGACGATGTGCGACAAATGGCCTACCGCTTTCATCCGTCCATTTTGGATGACTTGGGACTCCCGAAGGCTGTGCGCCGCCTGGTCAATGATTTTTCTGAACGGACCGGCATCCAGAGCACCTATGAGCATAAAGACCCTGTGGTCCCTCTCCCGCCGGAAGTGAGCATTTGCCTGTATCGTGTCGTGCAGGAAAGCCTCAGCAATATTTCTCGACATGCCCAGGCATCGCAGGTGGAGGTCGAACTGATTTGCGAGGACGATGTGGTCAGTCTCTCAGTTCGTGACAATGGCGTAGGGTTTGATGCCGGGCACCCAGCTCACGGTGGTGGACACTTAGGTTTACTGAGCATGAAAGAGCGACTGCTCATGGCGAAGGGAACGTTGGAGATCGAGTCGATACCCCTGCGGGGCACACAAATCCGGGCAGATATTCCGTTGGGTCAAGGAGAACTCCATGCTTAAGCCGCGTATCTTACTGGCAGACGATCATACCTTTGTCCTGGAGGGGTTTCGTCCATCCTGGAAGAGCACTATGAGCTGGTCGGCACGACCGGGGATGGGCGCGCACTCCTGGCGGCCGCGAAAACAGCGCAGCCTGATATCGTCATCCTGGATATCTCCATGCCGTTGCTCAATGGCATCGACGCAGCGGCACAACTTAAGAAAATCTGTCCAACAGCTAAAATCATTATCGTGACGATGCACGCCGATGCGGAGTATGTGCGGTCGGCTTTTGAGGCAGGGGCTTCGGCCTATGTGCTCAAGGGATCGGCGGTGGATGAATTGGAACAAGCAATACGGGCCGTGCTCGGAGGCCATTCCTACATTACACCGCTGATCACGAAAGAGCTTGTGGATGTCTTTTTGTCTACAGTCTCGGAGAAATCGAAAGGCCTTACTCCGCGCCAGCGAGAAGTTCTGCAGTTCCTCGCCGTGGGGGAGACGGCCAAGGAGATTGCGAACCGGTTAAATATCACCTCACGCACCGTCGAGTTTCATAAGGCGCAGATCATGGAACACCTTCATCTCAAAACCACCGCGGATTTGATCAAATACGCGCTCACCCACGGCATCGTAAGCACATCCTAATCGTCAGATCGCCCCATCTGGTCCTCGTAATAGTTCTGTTGCACGCCTTCAGCTTTTGCGAGTTCCTTCCCATGAACAATGGCGGTATGCGGTATATTGATGCCTAATGAACCTCTGAACGATGCCTATCCCCTTCTCATGCGGTGACGAAGTGGGTCTCACATTACTAGCCATTGTCGAACTGCAGGCGAGGTCGAATCACATCCAAGCTGCTCTCTGCACAGCTAACAGGATTGTTGATACGACAGAGTGGATAGCCGCGATGGAGACAATCGCAATAGGGCAATTCAAGGGCGGAAACCAGACTGGCGCGCTTCACACAGCCAAGCTGATTTCTGAAGAAATCAACCGAAGCCATGTCTTGATGTGCATTGCATTTGAACAGGCACGATCGGGAAATGTGCAGGGTGCAATCGAGACAGTCAGCCACATCGAAGCACCATTACGAAGGAATGCGGTACTGCTCGGGATCATATCCATCCGAGGGAACGACGGTG
>DATHTZ010000762.1:0-2851 GCA_035462675.1 Nitrospiraceae bacterium
GGACTCCAAGTTGTTGTTTAGAGGCGGGTGACCCTTTTTCTGTCATGACCGCGCACGGTAAACAATCAGTCCCGTGATGTCAAATTACCCCTATTGACACCATTTGAGGTCCCATAGTACCATGGGACCATTATTCCAAAGAGGAGGTTTGAGGCCATGCAGATGCAACGACTCAACATTCAGCTTCCCAAAACGCTCAAAGCCAGGCTGGACGCCGAACGCAAACGCGGCACAAGCGCAGCCGGGCTGATCCGGCATCTGTTGGAGCAGCATTTCAAGGGCAAGAAGGCGGCATAACAGCACCGGCAGTCACAACAGAAAGGAGACGCGATGAGAACAGATGAATCCGCCCCAAGAGAAGGTCGGGTGCGTGCGCCACGGCACCGGGCTGATTGCGTCGATTTCTACCTCAGACCCCAGGACACTGCGTTGATCGACTTCCGTATCCCCCCATCCGTCATCGAGGTCATCGAGAACGCAGCGGAGCAGGCGAATCGCACATGGAATGCGCAACTCATCTATGCGGTTGAGGTCTGTCGAGGTCAATACCTGCCCTCGGCAGATGATCGACGTACCGTCCAAGATTGGCAAGCACTGATGGCAGAAGCGAAGATGCGATTTAAGGAAGGCGAGGACTGGATACCGTTCCACGTCAGCTTTAATGCAGCAGGGACAGGTCGTGCGATTCGGCGCGCGCAACCAGGAGGCACAGCCTGAACCGGCTGGAGCAGTTGCTCTCCCAAGCGAAACCGAAAGGATCGTGCGCCATGACCATCGGAGAATTCCTCGTCATCTATGAACGCAATCATGTGGCCTTTCTGAAAAGTCGCCTCGGCACCAGCCGCCGCCTGCAGCAGTACGTGGGGCAGTTGGCTGCCGTAGAGCTCGCGGCGCTCACCCGCATACAGGTGATGGATTGGTTTCTTGCGATTGGGAAGGCTAAGGGCGGACACGCGGCGAATCATGCCGTTCAAGATTTGCACTCGATGTACGTGAAAGCGAGCGACTGGGAACTCTACGAGGGGAAGAATCCTGCCGCGCGCATGAAGAAGTTCCCGAAGAATTCGCGTGAGCGCTTTGTTCAATCGCACGAGATGCCGTGGTTGCTTAAATCGTTAGCCGATGAGATGCCCTCGATCGAAACCTTTTTCCTGTGCCTGCTGTTGACCGGGGCGCGGCGGGACGAAGCCCGCTTGATGCAGTGGGCGCATCTCGATCTCGACCGCGTCCTGTGGCACAAGCCCACCACCAAGACCGGCGTGCCGCACACCATCCCCTTGCCCGCCCAACTCGTGACCCGGATTCTGCAACTACCACGCCAAACGGACTGGGTCTTTCCATCGAGCCGGAACTCGAAGAACGGCATGCAGGCCGGGGAGTGGTCGGTGACGGCCGTTGAGCATCGGTGGCGGCGCATCAGGAGGCGGGTAGGCTTAACAGACGTGCGGATTCATGACCTCCGGAGGACCGCGGCGTCGTGGCTGGCGATCAACGGCTCCAACCTACCCGTGATTCAATCGATGCTCAATCACCGGTCTCTCACGTCGACGCAGGTCTATGCGCGGTTGTCCGTGGAGCCGGTCCGCCTGGCCCTCGATGACCAGGCCGAGCGCATGTTGGGGCCGGTGCCGGTACCCGTGGTCAAGGTGAGCGATCAGATGCAGGACTGGCCGGGATAGCCGCACAGCGGCAGAAGGGACGGTGAGCGATGGCCCCTTGTAGAGGCTCGGTATCTCGATATGGAGAAGCGAAGATCACGGCGGATCAGCCGAAGAAGAGCAGAAGAATCATCGCAAACGTCGCGGCGATCGGCGCCAGTAAGAGGATCCCGTCTCGTATCACGGTATCAAAAAAGTCTTGACGACGACTCCAGAGGCTCATGATGAGTCCTTGATGGGAGGAATATACGCCCCATGGTGCTTGGATTATAACTCACGGGCTCAATTGAAAGATGGTCACTATAGACCACTGTCTGTTTAGCAAAATTACTGAGGAGGGCTGAGCGATGGCACGCAAGGGGCGCATTGATCAGAGAGGCATACGGCAATGAGAGGCCATCTCGTTAAACGCTACAAGGGAAGCTGGAGCATTGTGATTGATCTCGGTCGACGTAGGGATCCACAGACAGGATTTTCAAAGCGGGTTCAGAAGTGGTTTAGTTGTCGAGGGACGAAAAAAGAGGCGGAAGAAAAGCTCAATGATCTCCTACATCGATACCATCAAGGGGGAGTGCTCGAACCCTCGCGGTTGCTCTTGAGTGATTGGCTCGATCGCTGGCTGGAGACAGCTGTGAAGCCGGGGCTGGCTCTCAGGACCTACGAAACATACAAGAGCCTCATCGACAAGCATCTCACACCAAACCTCGGGCACTATCCCCTTGGAGAACTCCGGCCTGACCATCTTGAGGGGTATTACCACAACAGCACGCTTGAGCCAAAAACACTGGAAAGCCATCATAACGTCTTGTCGGGGGCGTTGGGGGTGGCTGTTCGCCATAAGTTGATTCGTGACAATGTGGCCAGTCTGGTGATGAACAAACCTCGGGCGCGTGACAATCCCGAAAAGATTCAGGCTCAGTGTTGGGAGGTCGATGAAGCTAAGGCGTTTTTGCAGGCAGCTCATGAGGCGGGACCACAGCCGTCGGCATTCTATCGCCTGGCGTTGGAGAGCGGGGCGAGGAAAGGGGAGCTGTGCGCGTTCAAGTGGAGCGATCTGGACATGGAGGCGGGGAAACTCACGGTCATGCGGCAATTGATTAAGCGGTGGCCCATGCCGATCTTTGGCGCGCCAAAGAACAAGAAGTCTCGAACGATCGATCTCTCCCAGGAAACGCTGAGTTTACTTCGCAAAC
>DATHTZ010000763.1:0-1878 GCA_035462675.1 Nitrospiraceae bacterium
TGTGTGCCGCCTGGATGGACTTTCCCGAAGAAGGTCACGCCATTGTCACGGCCATAGAGACCAGCCCCCCCTGTGCCAAAGTTCCCGCTGAAGTCGGATTGATTAAACGGCGTTCGAAAGCCATCGAAGACCGCGTGGTAAAACGGACCATTCAGTTCGCCACGCTCTGTCGGCACCAACATGCGCCCGAACCAGACGTTCACTTGCTCATTAATCTCGAACTTCCCGATCGCATCCAACATCCCGATGTTAGCATTAGATCCGAATTCATTCCCTGCAGATCCGTTACCATTACCGGCCCCTTGCGTACAGTTAAAACATTCGGTGTTGAACTCGAACCCGACGTACTTGTGGATCTTCCCGTTGATATAAATACGAGCGTTGTTGACCCCGAAGCTGTTGCTGTATTGCCCACCGCTCGCCGACCCATCTTCGACCATATTGAAACTGGTGCGCATACCCATTCCGATGGAAATCCACTTGTCATCGTCGAGCTTGATCATGCCACCCGCATACGCGCTGGGGACCGTGGCTGCCATCCCAGCTAGGAGGGCCAGGGTGGCCCCAGCAACCACAAATATTTTCCATCGTCTCTCTTGATCGACCTTCATAAGTAACAGCCTCCCATGCCCTGTTGATGATGCCGTTGCTCACTCGTCTTCGGCCTCTCACCTCGACGACATCGTCGCTGCGCACGCCGTTGTACGCACCCTCCAGCCCCTCACAGCCCAATCACCTCTCGGATGAATGGTGGGCATCTATACGCTGAAAGGAATGGTAAACACACTAGGCATCTCCCTAGAAACGTGAGGCAATCTCCCTAGGCAGGCCAGGGCCGACTATTCATGGGTGTTGCTGCTGCAATCGATGAGGCTGGAGTCGTCGAATCTCGCGCGAATATGCGGGCTAGTCTGATGCAAGGAGGCCGTGGACGAGGGCGTACTTCGTGAGCTCCGCCGTCGTGTGAAGGTCGAGTAGCGCCATGATCTGTGACTTGTGAAACTCGACGGTCTTCGGTGAGAGACTGAGGGCCGACGCAATCTCTTTGACTGTCTTCCCTTCTGCAACCAGTTGCAACACTTCTCGTTGGCGCGCCGTCAAGGACTTGTCCCCCAAAACCGCAGGCATTCTCCCTGTAATGGCCGACTCCACCAGACCTTTCGCGACTAGGGGGGTGATATAACACTGCCCGTCCATGACCGATTGGATGGCCTGGAGTAATTCTGAGCCGGCGGAGCGTTTGAGCAGATAGCCGGAGGCACCGGCCTTGAAGGCCTCATTCACATAAGCTTGATCAGCGTGCATCGTCACGAAGATCAGCTTGGTGCGAGGCAGAATCTTCTTCAGTTTCCTGGCGGCATCGACTCCATTGAGCTGCGGCATCGAGATATCGAGGGTGACGATGTCAGGCTCTAGTTCCTGGGCCATTTGAAGCAGCGTACGCCCATCCTCCGCCACCCCGACGATCTCGCACCGATCCTCCAACAGTTTCCGGAATCCGTCCAACACCATGGTATGGTCATCGGCTAAGAGAATCCGAGGCCTGCTCATGCCTCTCCCTCCGGAACGAGCACCGCCACCTGCACCCTCGTTCCCTTCCCCACAGTAGAACTAACCAGTAATTCCCCCTGAACCAAGGCCACTCGTTCTTTCATGCCGAGCAACCCCAGTCCATGCGATCCGTTCCGAGATTGTTCAGAGTCAAATCCCACTCCATTATCCGTAATCGTAACGATCAGCTCAGATTGAGCCCCGGTCAGTTCCACGTCGACTCGAGAGGCCGCTGCGTGGCGAGCCACGTTATTGAGGCTTTCTTGGGCTACGCGATAGAGACAGCTTGCGATCTCCTGGGGAACGACTGCGGGGATATTCGTGTGT
>DATHTZ010000764.1:0-5899 GCA_035462675.1 Nitrospiraceae bacterium
ATGCACGTCAAACCGCTGTGCCCGTTCGGCCAGCGTTTTGTCGCCGCCCATCGCGGCCAGCGCCACTTGGGCTTTGAACACCGCTGAATGCGTCCGTCTCGTTCGTCTTGCCATCGTCTGCTCCCTTTCATCGCCCAGCAGCGCCATCAACGGTAGCCGATCCTCCACTGATCGGCTTGTTCAAATTTCCGGGGCCACTTCTGAGGTCTGTTAAGAAGCCAGACGCCTGCTCCCGAAACCATCCAACTTGCGAGCTGAGGGCTAACATGGTAGGTGGTACAAATATTCCCGGCTGGTCACTAGGGGTGTTGAGATTCTCAGGAGAAGGACCATTGGCCCCTTCCAAGGCCGGGCGAAGCACGCTGGACTGAAAACTGGGTTGGAACTGTAGTGAGCTGAGGCCGTTGGGGTACTACGCCGCGATCTGGCCCTAAAACGGAAATCTCGCATTATAAAATCAAGCTGGATATCGAAGATGCAGTCCAATGTTCTAAAAATGCTGGGCTGGTTCTATATCGCCATAGGATTGTTTTGCAATCCCTGGGTTCTGGGGAGGCTAGGTTTTACTGAGGGCAAAGTCTATTGGACCCGTTCCCTGGTCATTATCGGCGTATTCGATGCGGTGGTGCTTGCTTTGGGGATTTTATGCCTCAGCAAGAGGAAGGCCGAGCTTACGACTAATTTAAGCCTGCTTTTATGGTCTACCGTCATTTTTACCTTCCCGCTTGGGGAAATGTTCATTCGCGCTGGCATTACCCTTAATGTCAAACAGCTGAAACATCCCGGCCTGTATGCCGACGGGCAATCCGATATTGATTACTGGAAACTTTATGCAGATTGGGGGGGGCAATTCAAATGCGATCCGCCCGATCGCGTCCATCCGCTCCTGGGCTGGACTCAGGGCAATGTGACGCCGACCAATCCTTTAGGCCTGAAGCCAGTTACCAAAAGTCGCCTTGACTCCCCTAATCCCAAGATCTTCTTTTACGGAGATTCCTTTGTTCGTGGCGTTTCGAACGTTGAATTCGAAATACCCAATTATATAAATCGTAAAATCAATGGCCGGGAGGTAGTTGATTTCAGCATGGGCGGTTATGGGCTGGACCAGGTCTACTTGATGTTTAAGGAAACGCATCAAAAAGCCGACCATCCCCTTGTTCTGGTTGGGATTCTGGTCAGTGATGACATCGACAGGACGGTTTTGTCCATACGCACTTCTAAAAAACCTTATTTTACGATCGACGCAAAAGGGGCTTTACAGCTTAATCGCGTCCCCATTGAACGGGACCATGCCAATGATTGTCACAGCTTTCCTTTATCCATCAAAAGTTATATGCTCGCATTTGTCAAGCAAACGCTTTTACGGGGAGACAACAAAGTTGAATTAAAACAGCAAATTAGCTCCCGGATACTCGATCATTTCAAGGCCGAGGCGGATCAGGCCCAAGCTAAGCTGGTGTTTGTGCTTTTCTATGTTCAGGACAACTTAACACAGATGGATTGGCGGGATACGTTCGTTAAAGCCCAGTTAAGCCGGTTGGGAATGCCTTATATCGACACCAGGGACATCCTCCTGCAATATGCGAAGGACCAGCATGTGGAACTGTCCTCTTTTTATAAATTGGGCGAGGGCCACCATAATAATTTAGGCAATGAAGTCATTTCTAAAGGTATTTTAAAATATCTTAGTAAGATTTATCACTGAACGGAACTTCGTATGAGCGTAAAGCTTACAGAAGAACTTTATACGCCACGAACGAAGACTCAGAATCCCATCTTCTGATAGGCCTTCCTTGTAGATTGTCCTGAGGGTAGCTCATGTTTTCGAGAACAATTCGGGTCACCCTAGGATTCCCGCTGTTGTCATCCTCGTCGCTTACGTTCAATCCTGCTGGGACTGACACGTAGCGCACCCTGTTTCGCACAGCGTTTTGCCGTGTCTGTGCTCGATTGGCTCATAGGCCACTTGCTCTTCCGTCTTACGTACCGTGTCACATGCCCCATTACTTATCATTAAGCATTTCTATCTGTCCACATCATTAGGTACATTCCCTCCGGCCTGCGAAATCGATCGTTATCCTCAACAGTCCCTAATTGACCTAAGCAGGCCTAAGTAGGGTACTTCCCATTGTCATCTCACAGGGGTATCGTCAGCGCCGTGCTGAGCGGTACCGACAGAAAGAACGGGGCATGAAGAAGAAAGATTTGCTCGCGGTGAAGGAATTGGCGGCGGAACTCCGCATGAGCCTGAAGTCGATTCAACGGGCTTATCGCAAAGGGGAAATCCCTGTGGAATGGCTAGGCCGCATGGCGCGGTTCGATCTGACGGAAGTCCGACGCGCGACGAAACGTAATGGACGAAGCCGTGTGCGTCGACTCAACGGTAATTCGGCAACGCAAGGCGTGACCGCCGGCAATCGCCGGCGGTCCGCCACGAAAAGCCCCCGTTCGGTAAAACGGGGGCTTGTATAGCAGAGGAGTGAAAGGACCGTTCATGGATAAGAACATCTTTACCGCAACCCTCGATTGGCTCGCCTTCACCGTCCCTCAGGCGACGGTGGACGAAATCGGTCCTGTCGTTGGCGGGGACTGGTTCGAGACGACGACGGGCTTTCGTGGCTATCCCACCTGTTGGCTGACCAATCAAGGCCGTCATGGTGTCGGCAAACTGGGGACGGGAGCCCCTCGCAATGCCAACGAAGTCCACATGGACCTCTCAGGGGGGATCGTCTCCACCTGGGACGAATCCAAGATCCGTTCGGTCCTGGCCTGGCTCTTTGCCCGTGGAGGGCACATCACGCGGATGGATGTGGCGCTGGATGATCGAGCGGCGGGGGTCTCCATCGCACAGGTGAAACAGGCCGTGGACGCCGGACAGGCCGTGACGCGGTCACAGAAGTTCCAGGTCCTTGCCGGGTCCTCGTTGCGCGATGGTACCTCCACCGGCGACACCCTCTACTTCGGCAGTCGGGAGAGTCAAACCATGTTGCGGGTCTACGACAAAAGACTGGAGCTCGAACAGAAAGGCCGTGAAGAGGCCAAGGACTATGGTGTTCGGTGGGAATTGGAGCTGAAAAAGGACCGGGCGCAAGCCTGCGCGAAAGCCTTGCTCACGCTGCCTCCGGAGGATTGGCGGGAATTCCTCGTGGGCGTGCTCCGCTCCTACGTGGATTTCCGCGAGACCACCCATGAGGCCGAACCCTGGGAGAAGTATCGGGCTCCGCTGCTCGCGTGGTGGGCCGCGTTGACCGAAGGCTTCAGACGCTGCCGGCTCGTCGTGGAGAAGGTGCAGCAGACGCTTGATGAGGTGTGCCAGTGGTTGGGCCAATCCATCAGTGCGATGCTGGCCCTGGCGTACTTGCACCGTGGGGAACCATTTCTCCGACAGTTGATCTACGCCGGGTCGAAAAATTGAAAACGCGGCACCTCGCGATGCTGCACGAAGGCACGACCAAGCGTCCCTATGTCCTCCGTCCCATCTAAGGAGTGGAACCGTATGTGTCCAGGCTGTGGCACGAGAGGCTGTGGGTGTCGGTGAATCAACGGGGCATTAGTCCTGACCTGTCGTCACTGTGAGTCTGAATTCACGTTTCTCCCAAACACCCGGTCGTTGGCCGGGACCACTGGGTCAGATATCTCTCTGACCCGTCATTTCAACCAGGAGGTCCGCATCATGATGGTGAAAGCCGAAGGCAGCGTACAGGGGTATGTCGAACGAAAGGGCAAGGAGAACCGGGTCTATCGGTCGATGGATCTCTATGTGAAGGGCAAAGATCCAGGGAACCTGCGCCTGAACATCCCTGAGGAGCATCAGCATCTCATCGAGATCTGTAAGCAGTCGGAAGGCAAGCAGGCGCGCGCGTCGGTGGAGATTCGGAAGTTCGAGCAGACCGGCAAGATCTTCTTCGATCTGACGGCCTTAGAGATCCTGAAGTAAGACAAGAGACGGGAGGAAGGCTAGTGGACCACACGAGCACCATGATCACGGTCCTGCTCCTGGCCTTCCTCGCCGGCCTGCTCATTGAGTGGTGAAGGAGACGCGAGGGTCTGGACCGTGCATCGAGTGGGGCGCGGCGGTGCTGGGGATCGCGCTGACGGCCTCCGCCGTGCTCTGGGTGCTCCGGTTGATTCGGGCCTAAGCCCTCACGCACCGGGCCAGCCCTGATCAGCGAAGCTGTAGCAGCCCTCGTCGGTGAGGATGAGATGGTCGAGCAAGGTGATGCCAAACAGCTCGGCGCCCTGCTTGAGCCGGCTGGTGAGGACTCGATCCTCCTGGCTCGGTGCGGGATCGCCGGAGGGGTGATTGTGGGCACAGATCCAGGCCACGGCGTTCATCAGGATCAGCGGTTTGAATACCTCGCGCGGATGCACGATGGTCAAGGTCAGGGAGCCGATGGAGACGATGTTGACGCCGATGATGCGGTGCTTGGCATCCAACCCGCAGACCAAGAATTGCTCGCGGTCCAGACCTGCAAAGCATGGTCTCAGCACTGCCGCAGCAGCGACCGAGCTAGTCAGCGGCGACGAGGGCGAAACGGCTCGGTTGTCGCGGACGAGTGTGACCCGGTATCGCGGCACGGCGTATTCATGCCGCGGCTTCGGCTGCCGTACAAGATTCAAACTGCCCTGTGAACCGTGAATGGCCATATCCGCCTCCTTCTTCAACATCCTGTGTAGCCCCACCCTTCACAGCACGAGGGTGGGGCGTCGAAGAAGCAGGCGGGCTGGCGCATTCGCAGGGGACAGGCCTGATGCGGGAGGGGCCCTACGGGACGGCACCAGGAAGGCCTGGTCCCTGCTCTGCCGCGCGGGCTCGCACCCGCTGGGCATGCAGTTCTGAATCCCACGCCGGCAGACATGCGGGCGCATCACGGGGGGATGGGGGTGTCGTGAGACTCCCCCGGTTGGTGTGACGATGTTGCTAACGATCAAAGACCTCGCGGCACAACTGCAAATCAAACCCTCGACACTCTATGCCTGGGTGTCACAGGGCAGGATTCCGTGCGTCCGCATTCATGGTCTCATCCGATTCCGTTCAGAAGACATTGAGGGCTGGCTCTCAGGGTTTGCCAAGCATCGACCCGCGTTGCCGGACTATACGACGTGCGGGCGCGACATTGACGAGATCATTGCAGCGGCGAAACGGGCTATTTATAATCCCCGGCACGGGGAAACCGGACCAGCATTGAGCCCTAGGAAAGGAGCGTGAATGGGGATCTATAAACGAAATACGGTCTGGTGGATGAGGTTCAAGTATCACGGTCAGCAAGTGCGACGGTCCACGGATACCTCGGATCGGCGAGTCGCAGAGGCGATCCTGGCGAAGATCACGGTTGATATCGTCGAGGGTCGGTACTTCGAAAAACGAGAAGAGCAGGAACGGACGTTTGCGGAACTGATGGAACGCTATCTGAACGAACATGTCGTGAAACAGATGAGTCAACGATCCGTCAGGGGCTATACGAAGAACCTGCTGCCCTTCTTTCAGGGCTCTACCTTGGCCGCCATTACGCTGAAGCGTATTGTGGCGTATAAAGCCAAGCGGTATGCGGATGGGGTGGCACCGGCCACCATCAACCGTGAGCTCGCCTGCATGAAGAAGGCGTTTAATCTCGCCATCCGGGAATGGGAGTGGTGCCGGGACAATCCTGTCGCGCGCGTCTCCATGGAACAGGAGAGAAATAGGCGGGATCGATGGTTGAGCACCGGAGAGGAAGAGCGTGTTCTCCAGGCTGCAAGACCCTGGCTCAAGGACATTATCCTGTTCGCGCTGAATACAGGCATGCGGATGGGGGAGATTCGCGAGTTGAGTTGGGACGGAGTCGATCTGTTCCGAAAAACGGTGACCGTATTCCGGTCAAAGAACGGAGAGCGTCGAACTATTCCCATCAACAGTCTC
>DATHTZ010000765.1:0-1789 GCA_035462675.1 Nitrospiraceae bacterium
GAGACAAACCCCTCCACCCCTGCGGGGATGAAGAGCGTCATCTGACGCGATTTCCTGGCCACAGGTTTGGCGACGGAGTTCTCCAGCCATAGGACCCGTCCTTTGTCCTGTTGCGTAGCGAGGACAATCAAGTCGCTGGGCTGGTGCTCAAGAAACCCCAGCACCGCTTTCACCGGATCCTTGTCCTGAGCAACGACTTTCTTGACCTTAATGTCCAGCTCAGGCACGGCAGACTTAGGGCTGTCTTTCGGCAGGATTCCCCACCGCTCGAGTGTCTGCCTCACGCCGGGAAACTCGGTCCAATTCTCCTTCCGGTCTGGCGACACGTGGAAAATGGTGAGCGTGGCTTTAGCGACCAGCGCGGCTTTCAATGCGTGGGCAAAGGCGGTTTCGCTGGCTGGGCTAAAGTCGGAAGGATGAAACACGTGCTGCAGAATCGGTAGGCTCAGAGGCGTCTTGCTCATAAAGCTCCTCCAGTTCGGTTGGGCAATATCTAGCACGAGTACGATTGGAAAGTCATGAATACGGCCGGAGCCACCAGGGCTCCTCTGGGTTAACGGGAGTCCGAGAGGCAACTACCTGATCTCAGAACCGATAGGTGGCCTCCACGGACCTGTTCGTGTTGAACACGATCTCAGGGTTGAAACTCTGGCGGAAAAAATGAATCGGAGATCTTTGATGGTTGACAGGCCTTCACCGACGGCTTGCGAAGCCATGCCCGGATAGCCGGCTCACACAGTCTTCGCGCTTTGTCCCTGCCGCCGCTTCCATTCAGCATGATGTTCCCGGATGATCCGCAAGATTGCGGGACCGTCTTCGACACACACCGGTATGGCGAGATCCTCCGGGCGCACAAGCGGGAAGTCCGGTCGCAGCATATAGGTCCGGCTCCAGGTGACGAGGTCTGCATACATCTTTCCCGCCAGAATCAGCGATGTGTTGTATAGCTTCTGCACCTAGCCTGCATTATTCATGAGCACTTCTGCTGCAATCGCCGATTCGCTGCTGCGACAAGCCTTCGGCGGGCAGGCTCGCCGCTCGTTCTCTCAACGTACTGCACGAGTACGCCTCGGGGTCTCACGGCTCCGCGTGCCCGTCTCGCAACACGATTTAGCGATTTCGCGACGAACCGTCATGAATAATGCGGGCTAGAGCAATTGCCAGATCATCATAGCTTCCACTACCGTGCTGATCCTGAGCCAACGGTAACGACGGATCAGGTTGTTTCGTGAAGACACAACGCTGGTACAGGGTCACCGGTTTGCCGAGCCGGTATGGCGTGATGCCGGCATGGTCATGTCAATGCCTGATTGATGGCTGCCTCCAGCTTGTCCAGCCCCGCCCGCACGTCTTGGCCCAAATGGATCCGAAGGACCCGACGCTCCCGTTCTGCCAGGGCCTGAAAATCGCTGCGGGCCTGCGCCGCCTTCACGATCCCAAACGTGTACTTCTGGCCTGGTACCGGCACGTCTGCAGTGTCGTCGCAGGTGATCTGCAGAAACACGCCCCTGTTCGGTCCCCCCCTTGTATGCCTGCCCGGTCGAGTGGAGGAAACGGGGACCGAAGCTAAGAGAGGTGGAAACCCGCTTGTTGTCCCGCACGGCATGTCGCATAGTTTGTAAGGCGCGTCTGTGGGCCTCATTCATTTCAATGTAGGCCAACAAGGCGAAGTAATCGCCGGCCTTGATCCGGTTGAGGTGGGACTTGAGATAGGCCGAGATCGACGGGCTCTTTCCCAGCGCTGTTCCGAGCGCCGTCGCATTCTTGTCGTCTGTGAAGAGCTTGAGAC
>DATHTZ010000766.1:0-6624 GCA_035462675.1 Nitrospiraceae bacterium
ATCGCCACGATGTCGTTGCAGTTAAGCTCGGGACCGGCGGTGGTGACGACCGCCCGTTCAATGTAGTGTTGCAACTCCCGGACATTGCCGGGCCATGAGGCCTGAGTGAGCGCCTGCATCCCATCCGGCAACACCTGCCGGATCGGCTGCCGGTGGCGCTTACAGGACGCCGCGACGAAGTGCTGCACCAAGAGCGGGATGTCTTCCTGTCGGTCTCGGAGTGGAGGAAGAGACAACGGCAACACCGCAAGGCGGTAGTACAAGTCTTGCCGAAACGCCTTGGCCTTCACGAGTTCGGTCAGATCCTTATTCGTTGCCGAAATGACCCGCGCATCGATCTTGATCGGTTGGTTTCCCCCAACCCTCTTGATCTCTCCTTCCTGAAGCACTCGCAGCAGCTTGGCTTGAAAGACCGGCGTCGTGTCGGCAATTTCATCCAGGAAGATCGTCCCGCCGTCCGCCTCCTCGAAGAGTCCACGCTTGGTGACATGCGCGCCGGTGAAGGCCCCCTTCACATGGCCGAACAACTCACTCTCCAACAGCGTTTCCGGCAGCGAACCACAATCGACGACGACGAACGGCTTATCCCGCCGATAACTGGTCTGGTGAATCGTTTTGGCCACCAGTTCCTTGCCGGTCCCGCTTTCTCCCTGAATCAGTACGGTTGCGGAACTGTCTGCCACGAGTCTGATCATATCGAGGATTTCTCGCATCGGCGCGCTCGAGCCGATCAGCTCACCCAGCTTCGATTCGTACTTCGCCCCCGCGCGCTCACCGCTCGTTTGCTTCACAGGCTTCGGCCGCGCCTTGAGCAACACCAGCACGGACTCAACCTCGCCGCTGCTCGAGACAAGCGGAAACGCCTGGTGCATCCCGCAGGCCGTGCCATCCCCTCCAATGGAACAGGCCACAGACCGGACGTCGGACGATTCATACATCTTCGTCGCCGGACAGGTGCCACAAGGATCGTCCCGGTGCGCGAAGGCCTCATAACACTTCGCCTGATGGCCTGACAATTGAGTTGCATCTTCAGCCCATGCGGACTTATTTGCGTAGATCACGTTGAAATCGCGATCTAAGACCGCGACTCGATCGGAAGACCCGCCGGCTAACTGCCTGATGGCTTCCAGGCGAGCCGCGAGGATGGAATCTGTAAATGGGCGAACTGTAGAAGACTTTTTTTGAGATCCGGCCATCTCATCCCTCTCACAGGCTGCAGGGTGACTCACATACAATCAATTCTCAGTCGACTTCGCCATTTAATCCCAGTGCCGCACCTAAGAGACGCTGGACGGCTCCTCTGAGCTCGCTGAGGCGAACCGGTTTATCGAAATACGCTTCGACGCCGATGGCCAACGCATCGGCCTTCGTCTTGGAATCCCCGAAAGACGTCAGCAGAATAATTGGCACCCCGGGAGCAAATGTCCGGAGCCTGGAGATATAATCTAAGCCCCCGGCCGGCATCCGAAGGTCCGTGAGGATCAGTGACGGGCGAACATCAAGCACCACCCGCAGGGCCTCGTCCCCATCAGCCGCCTCTCGGATGGATACCCCCAGATCATACAGCTCATCGCATAGAAGACTCCGCATCTCCTTGTCATCTTCGGCGATGAGTACCACCGCTGGCTTCCTGTCCTGTTTCATCCAATGCCTCCCGCGTCCGGCGCTATTCATTCTCTGCGAGCCTGTTTTGTATACTTGGTCTACTTCGTTTGGTCGGTTGCATGAGACTAACCAGACGGACTAGATAACCAACTGGACCGGGCATCTCTCAGACATTCGGGCATCGGAGTTTTCGCATCCCAGAATAGTTATTCCGCTGCCTGCTGGTAGGAGACAATGCATAACCCATGCAAGCTTCTCCCTCTCGCCGACGGGAAGCAATGGGTTGCCGAACTAAGCAAACTTGCTCGGATATCCTGGAAATGTGCGGGACTGAGGAGGAGAACGCACCAAGACCTGACGAGAATTGCAACAGATGACGCCCAGGCCTGTCGCAGATTGCGACACAAGCGAGCCAGCCAGACGTTCGAATTTCTTGGGGAAATTCAGTTGGTATTGGCTAGGAAATAGCCGCGATCTGAGCGATGTCAAGGGGGAGCCGGATCCAAAACGTCGTGCCTTTGTCGACGACACTCTCTACAGCGATCGTCCCGCCATGTTCCTCGACGATACCTTTTACAACCGTGAGGCCTAGGCCAGTTCCCTTCCCAAAATCCTTCGTCGTGAAAAATGGCTCGAATACCTTCGAGCGGATCTCTTCCGGCATCCCGTGGCCGGTATCGGACACCCCGAGGCAGACGTAACTGCCTTCACGAGCGAGGCTCAGCCTGAGCCGCCCCCCTTCCGACATGGCATGGAGACTATTCACGACCAGATTGATCAGTACCTGGATAAGTTGGTCTCGATCGGCATGGACAGCGGGCAAATTCGCTTCGATCGATTTTTCCACCGTGATGCAACTGTGGGCGATCCGTTCCTGGAACATTTCCAGGCTATCTTCCACGATCTCACCAAAATCAACAGCCTGCCGTTCCGGCGTCCGCCGTCTGGCAAAGGCAAGAAGTTGGTTCATCACCTTCGTGATTCGTTCGATCTGGGTGACAATCGTGGCAAGCCCCTTCTTCATCCCTTCATCGGCTGTGCGTTGGAACAGATACTCCGCACGCCCCAGGATCACGTTCATCGGCGTACCGATCTCGTGTGCCATGCCGGAAGCCAACGTGCCCAATTCCGCCAACTGTTCAGTTTTCTGCAAGTGCTCCTGGACACGCTTTCGTTCGCTGATATCCACAACCGACGCCAAGACTCGCATTCCATTCGGTGTCCTGATCGGGCTGAGGCCGATCTCCAACGGAAATTCTTGGCCGTCTTTGCGCACACCGTACAGATCCCGTCCTTTCCCCATGGCACGCGACTCGGAATGGGCAATAAATTCAGCCCGATCGCCGGCGTGATTTGTCCGCATATGCTGAGGCACCAGTATTTCAACAGGCTGCCCGATCAATTCAGCCCGTTCATAGCCGAAGAGCTGATCAATCTGCCGGTTCACCATACGGATAGTCCCCTGCTCATCCACCATCAACAGGCCGTTCGGGGACGATTCGACTACGAGGCGAAATTGTTCCTCCGCAGACTTGCGCTCTGTGAGATCGCGAACGATAGCCGCAAGACCGGTTGACTTTCCGTCCTTTCTCTTCACCACAAACACGGTGATAGCCACGGGAACCTGGGAGCCATTCTTCCGGAGATAGTCGATTTCATATTCGCCCGGCTCGCCGGTCTGGAGGACGTGAGCCACCACGTGATCCCGCTGTTTTCTGTGCTGTTCGGGGATCAAATCCCGCACATTCATCCTGAGCAGCTCTTCTCTCGAGAAACCGGTCAGTTCCGAAAACGCCTGATTGATGAGGAGGATGGTCCCATCGATTGTGGCATAGCCGATCGCATCCTTCGATGCTTCGAAAATATTTTCAAAAAATATCTTCACAATGTTCCTGAGCCGCTTTCAGCGCAACCGCGGCCTGGTGTCGCCCGGTGATATCTCGAAGGTCACGGTACAGTAATTCGGCCCCTCGACTGTGACCTGTGAAATAGCGGCTTCCTGACGGGCGTGAGCAGATCGAAGACTCTGATGCTGATCGTGAAGACCGGGATCGCCCCGCGCCATGACCCGACCGTCAACAACCTTCACGCAATTGGCTCCGGCCTGAACCAAAATTGTTCGCCGACAAACCGGCCTAGACGGTCAGAGGGAGAGGTCACTCTCCAGGCTGTGGTTTACCTTCGATTTCAGCGAGCTTACGATACAGCGTTTTACGGTCGATACCAAGAGCGTGGGCCGCCTGGTACTTGTTCCCGCCGGTCTTTTCGAGAATCTTGAGAATGTATTCTTTCTCCACTTCGTCCAAAGGCAATGTCCGTTCAGCCGCATCGTCGAGCACGTGCCGATCTCCACGAGCTCCCTGAATCGTTAACGGGAGATCGTCGGGAACGATCTTTTCGCTTCGGCTAAGCGTGACGGCCCGCTCGATCACATTCTCCAGTTCACGTACGTTGCCGGGCCAGGCATAATCCACCAACATCGCCAGCGCAGGTTCACTCACCCTCTGTATCTGCTTCCCGCGAGACTCTCCACACTTCTTCATGAACGCGTCCACGAGCAGCAGAATATCTTCGCGGCGCTCACGCAAGGGGGGCAGGCGCAGTTCGATCACATTGAGCCGATAGTACAAATCCTCCCGGAAACGCTTCGCCTTGACTTCTTCCGTCAGGTTGAGATTCGTCGCCGCAATGATGCGCACATCGACAGCGATCGGTCTGTTGGCCCCCACGCGGCGAATTTCTTTCTCCTGAATCGCGCGCAAGATCTTGGCCTGCAGCATCAACGGCAATTCACTGATCTCATCAAGGAACAGCGTGCCCTTCTGCGCCTCTTCAAAGAGGCCCCGCTTGTCCGCCTTCGCATCCGTGAAGGCGCCTCGCATATGGCCGAACAATTCGCTTTCGAGCAGCTGTTCTGGAATGGCAGCACAGTTGACGGGGACAAACGGGGCATCCCGGCGATCGCTGTTGTAATGGATCGCCTTGGCCACCAACTCCTTGCCGGTTCCACTTTCACCGGTGATCAACAGATTCGTCGGACTGTCGGCCACGCGCCGGATCAGGTCGAAGATTTCCTGCATCGGTTTGCTCTTCCCGATGATCTGATGAAAACTATACTCCTTGTGAACCTCTCTCCGAAGCCTGTTCACCTCACGTCTTAACGATGCTTCGCGGATCACACGCTCGACGACACGAACCAACTCATCGTTTTTCACAGGCTTGGTCAAGTAGTCGCTGGCGCCCCGCTTCATGGCCTCGACCGCGGTGTCCACCGACCCAAAGCCTGTCATGAGAATGACCCCGATGCCCGGATACAGACGTCTGATCTCCGCCAACAACTCCGTCCCCGGCATCCCTTTCATCCGCAAATCCGTTAACACGACGGCATAGTCTTGCTCGGCCAGCAGCTTCAGAGCCTCCTGTCCACTTCCTGCCGTCGTGATCTGATGTCCGCGCTCCTTGAACACATCGTGGACAAGCTCCCGCATTTCCGCATCGTCATCGACGACGAGAATCGCACCCCAATCTTCGGTCATGCTGCACTCCTTCTCTGACAGGATGCTGAGAAAGTCGCTCTTCTCACCCGCCCAACCCCGGCAGCTACTTCACCCTCCCACCCTGAGACTGCCAAGACAGCCTCTTCGCCCAGGGACGCGCCTTTTCCCATGCTCCGTTCTCGCATCGTTCAGATCCTCAACGTACCGCAAAGGATACGCCTCGAATCTTCACTCGCTGCGGCCTTGCACCGTTGTTCCCCAGCCTACTGATGGCTGGATCCCAGAAGCTAGCCCTTTGCTCCAGAAGGGGCCAGGGCTACTGTGGCGCGAAAGGCGACAGACAACCGTCCCTCTTGGGGAGGAACACCACATTATTCGCTCATTCATGATGTTTCTGCCAACTCATGGGCATAAATCTGCAAAGGCGGGACCAAGTATCCGGCTTGGAACAGCCACAGGCAACCGCATGTAGCACAGCAGTGCAGTCGCTGGGGATCGGCACGGACTGTGGCGTGACAAATTAGTTGTAAATAATGTCTAAGTGCAGCTTTTCATAAATCAATGACTTACAGAAGGAGGAAAACACCTTCATTACTTCAAGTTGTAGAATATAGAACTGCTCAACCTTTTGTATGGGCATCAGCTTTCCAATAAAGTTTTAGACAATTACTGTTCAGGTGAGTGGCAAGATCTTGATCTCACCATCTGGCTCGCTTGTCCACTGTTGTTGAATATCAGTGTCTCCAATCGTGATGCGACATTGAGGGAGCGGGGCAAATTGTTCAAGCGGGAGAGGATACCTCGCCGCGGGATGATGATACACAAAAAGTGTGGCATGAGGAGCGCCGTTATGCCACTGTCGGCGACCATAAATCACCGCGCTCAATCGGGTATTCTGGGGACGGCCGTCTGCACCAGGCAGAAACAATCCACCAGGCGCTAACGAGACGGGCGCTTCTTCCTGTCCGGGGCGAAACGTCACCTGTAGTTGGCCGAGTAAGGCCCCCTCAACAGACTCACGAGAGATATGCAACCGATCCCCTTCGTACAGGAACACAACAAGAAGGGCTCCGCACTCCTTCACCGACCCATACTTCTTCACCTTTTTCCGAAGCACATTCCGTAACCGGTCCGTAGCAGTAATGTTGCCCCCACCCCATCAATGCCGAAACAAAAGGGCGAGGTTCATCACCCTCGCGTGACGGGTAAGCTCTAAGCGACAACTCGCAGTTAATGACCGGAGGCCGGAGCCTGATTCGAACAGGACCACCATGCTCCAGCCTATCAAGCCAGGCGTGGATGAAGAGTCGCGCTTTCGACAACGGCACCGCCCCTGGGCCGAAGTGCTCGGCTTCGACCACCACTCGCCACAAGTGTTGAAATTCATTACTCAAACGGTTTGCCAGCTCATGGGCCTTATCATCGTCCACTTCGCGATCTAGCGTTTGGTAGGCCGCGGCGACTTCCAAAATTTGAGTCCCTGACGGAAACGTGATCGTAAAGTCCGGGCGCTGGTTCCCTA
>DATHTZ010000767.1:0-6212 GCA_035462675.1 Nitrospiraceae bacterium
GCAGGCTGCTGAAAATCCCGCCAGCTTCGTTCTCGCATCGCTCAGACCCTCAACTTACCGATGAAATTTTCAGAGATCGGAAGCGCTGGAGGGGCTTTTCCGTTCGCCAAGATCTATTGTATGGACGAACGGCTCCACGAAGTGCGGTGGGTACCTCCTCCGGTCTTTGCTCGCTGCGGCCTTGCTGGATGGCTTTTTGCGGGTCCTGTTTGGTGTGCTCCTGTTGTCCTAGACTAGAAGCAGGACGGCCTGCATCGGTCAACCGAGTGCAGGCCGTGAGGGAAGAAATCCGTTGAGGCGTTCGCTTGGCTTACTGACCCATTTCTCCCATCTTGCCCTTCATCTCGCCTTTCATCTCGTCCTTCATTCCCTTCATGTCACCCTTCATCTCATCATTCATTTCCCCCATATCCTCGGCAAATGAAAGGGAACTGAAACCTGCCAGACACATGACTGCAACGAGTGAAAACATAATCTTTTTCATAGAAGACCCCCCCCCCATGTGATTGTGAGAAATAAATAACCTGACACAGTCTGGCCCCTTCGAACATCTATGCCAACTCAGCATTCGACGAACTAATCGGAGTCTACTAGTCCCAGACATCGTTGTTAGTCGTACGCGACATTCACAAATACCTTAATCGCGCTTCGTTCCGTCGTGAGCGCCTGCATCATCTCCTGATAATTCTCCAGCCCTGTCACCGGATGTGTCAGCAACTTCGGGAGCCAGCCCGGGAATTTCAGCTCGGCTCGCGCAAAGTCGTAGACGTCGGCCTCGAAGTATTCACGATATGCATTGACGGTCCCGACGACCGGTTTGTTCCCGAGCACGAAATCCAAGTTTATTTTGTCCGCCGGGACGGAATGCTCTAGGTCGCCTCCTATCACGCTCGCCAACACCAACACGCCGTTCTTGCCGAGACATTCCATGGCCTCGAACACCACGGGCGAATAGCCGGTCGCTTCGAACATGAGATCGAATGGGCCAGAGCGTTTTGTGGCTTCTCGGATCGACAGATCGTTCGTTGAGATATACCGCACGCCCAATTCCACAAGGAGGTCGAGGTTGCGCGACGGCCTGCTCTCTTTTCCAAAGCTGGTGACGTCGAAGCCTTTCATCATCAGCGAGAGGGCCGCGAGCAATCCCACAGTCCCCGCGCCCAGCACCGCCGCTTTCTTCGGTCGCCACACCTTAAATCGTCGCTGCGCTTCGTAGACGTGGATGATGCCTTTCTCGATAATGGACGTGGGTTCCAACAGCACCGCAACGTCTTTGAGCCCTTTCGGAATCTTCACCAGATATTCCGGATCATCCACAAACAGCTCGGTCAAATAGCCGTGGCGGAGATTGATTCCCCGCTCGTAGTAGATGTCCTCGCTGGTCATGTCGTACTGGCCGATCTGGTCGTAGAAGCTGCCGCCAGGGCGCCGGACCGTCGGAACCACATAATCGCCCGGCACAAACTCCGTGACATTCAGGCCGACTTCCAATACCCGTCCAAGACATTCGTGACCGATCACGAGGAAATCATAGCCGGGAGGGGCTTGCCCATATTCCGCTGCATTGATTTCTTTATCCGTGCCATCGACGCCGACCTGCAGCACTTGCACCAACACGCCTCGGCCATTGGGGGTTTCGTGGACCGAGGGCTTCTGCAGTTCCGCCAGGTGGATTGAGTTGGGCTTTCCGGGAAGCACCGCTATGGCTCTCATCGTTACATTCTCCTATCGTTACCTACAGGCCAATTGTATTTATCGTGACTTGCGACTCATACCTGTGAGCACTTCGCCCAGCGTCCAGATCGATGCTCCCAACAGTGCCAGGTCCTTCAATAAGAATTGTCCCGGCACGACCGACAGAGCGGGGAACCCGCCCAAGCTGGCCTCCCACACAGGCGGCGTGGACAAGATGAAACTGAGGGTGCCCAGGAACAGCACCACGGCCAGCGCACTGCCGGCTGCTGAGATCTTTGCAGAAACCGGCCTGGCTGCAATCATCACGGCGATGGCAATTTCCAGCACGCCGAGCCAATTCGAGAAGGCCTGCACGCTGAAAATGTTGTAGAGCCAGCTCATCAATGGACTATTGGCCACCAACGGTTGAATACCGCTCGCTTCGTGGGCGGAAAACTTCATTGCTCCGATCCAGGCAAAAACTACGACAAGTCCATAGCGGGTCATGAATGTTCCCAGGGCCTGCAGCTTCTCGCTCAAGGCGGTATGGGTATCACTCTCCATTGGTATCGTGGCGGTGGCTATCCTGATCATCACAGTTCTCCTTTTTCGATCTGAGGCTAAGATTTCGAAGTTTCTCTCTGTTGTCAGTCGTCTTCTTTGCTGCTGTCACGTAGTCGCTCGAGCCCTACCGTTCTTACAACTCGTTCTTCAAAGGAACGACCTTATAGGATAGCCAAGCGAGACCGGCGAGACACTCAGATTAGTTGCCAGTCGCGCTTTTCTCGCCACTCTCGCCCATCGCGTGATTGAGAGGTCGTGCCGGAACAAGAGAGCTTACAGATCTGTAAGATGGAACCCATGACGTACGACTCAGACTCTATGAACCATTGCCGCCTGTTGGTGATCGGAACGCTGGCCTGGCTCCTGACCGGCTGTCAGACGATGCCCGGGTTCATGCTACCGGCTTCGCGACTGGTGGCTCCTCCTGTCACGTTCAAGGTCCTCACCTATAATACTTTGCACGGGTTGGAAGTCAGCAAACTCTGGGCGCGCCAGGTTGAAACGGACGAACAGCACAAGGCGCGATTCACGCTACGTATCATGCAATTGGCCGAGGTTCAGCCCGATGTGATCTTGCTGCAAGAGGTGAATCCCCTTCCGGCCATGGCCGAAGACTATGTGAGCGCGCTCAAGCAGCAAGGGCTGGACTATGCCGAAGTGCACCAAGTTGATGCCTGCGGTCTACGGCTCGCTCCGGGCTTGGCCATCCTGCCAGGATTGAACAACGGCCTGGTGATTCTCGCCAAAGCGCCGCTCACGATCCGCAAGTTAGACGGCCTCAAACTGAGCGGCCCGCTCGGTGGATGCTGGGATTACGCGGGCGTGCAGTTTGGAGAACTACGCTACGCTCTATTGGCCGAAGTGACGGACCCTGCAACCGGAATGACCTATCTTGTCGCCACGATGCATCTGCATTCAGGCATCGAACGGGATGCCACGGTGCTTCATGAACTAAAAGAGGCTCACAGCCAGGGCCATCTCCTGCACTACGACCAACTGATGGCGGAGCTGAAGATGGACGAGCATCGCCGCCAAATGGAGCTGCACGCATTGATGGACGCGCTCCTACAACACCAGATGCGCCGGCACTATGCCGGAGTGATCTTCGGCGGCGATCTCAACTTTGAAGTCGAGTCACCCGAATACCAACAACTGGGATGGGCTGGATTCACAGATACGGCGCAGATTGCCGTGGGAATGCCGATGTGGAACACCTACGATCCGATGAACAACCCCCTCGCAGGCCACGAGGAAGAAGCGCTGCCTCCAGCGTTCATCGAAGCGCTTGCGCAAGAAATGAAGATGGATCAGGACGAGGCAGTGATGCGGTACCGCCATGCGATCGGCATGGCCCGGCGGATCGACTTTCTCTTTAGCATGACCTTCATGTCCAACGCCTGCCTCACACAGGAACTCTTCGGTAAGCCTACGATGATGGGCGATCCCACCAGCTCCGACCACTACGGCGTGCTGAACACCTACACGTATCAGCGCAAGGACTGTTCACCTCATTGATGTCGTGGCTCAGATGATCAAGCCATGGTCGATTACCAAGGGCCGACCAGCCGTGGTAAGCGGCAGGCGAAGACAACTCACCCGCGGGGGGATGGCTCATGTAGTAGAGCGGCAAATCGGCAAGAAGTGGCTACTGATGGTGGGGAATTCTCTGCAGCCCTACGTACACAAGGGATTGCGCGCGTCTCTTCGTGTCATCTTGGCGCGAAGAGAGAACACCATATCGCATTCTCACTCCCGTGCGGCAGGCGTAATAGAAGGTCTCATGAAAAATTAGGCTAAGGCGGCTCCCCACCTATACTTACCTCCGATCAACACCTGCCGGAAGAGAAGGGATATAATTGGGATCAACGAAATCTTCCCACACTGCGTCATGAGCGGCCTGCATGCCCCGCCCTCGGACGTAGACCATCTTGAGAATGGGTTCTTTCCCGGGCGCTAAACCGGTCATCCGGCCGACGACGAGCATGTCGCCCCAATGGTGGTGTGAGTTTGGGAAACTCTGATGATCCCCCACGACAACCCAATACCAGCCGCCCTCAGGATGGTCTGGGCTGGGCGGGAGTTGAGGCCGGTAATCCTGGTCAAGCGGACGATTCACCACGTGCAACCAGAGGGCATCGCCTCGTTCTTCCTCCTCCAGGATAACGCCGCCCATGATGACAAGCCGGTCTCGAAAAGCCTGGGGTGTCGTGGTCAACTTCGACAGCGTGACGTCCGGCACCGCCTCGCGCAGATATTTTCTTGGCACCGGACTGCACCCGACGGCGACGCACAAGGCCAGGAGCAAGATCATCCGGCCACACCAAGTCTGCCAGGTTTCAGAGAGCCTACGCATGTCATATGCCTCCCACAGTTGAATGCCCAGCCTGCACGACATGATCGCCGCCCAAGCCAAATCCCATCGATACCTTACCCATCCGTTCAGAGAGCGCCGGCAGCCCTTGCGTTGTTCAAAAACTGTTCGATGCAGTCCTTGATACCCCGCTTGATGATCAGACCGCTATTCATCCAGTCGCCAGACTGCTGACGGTTGGAGCGGCACACCGAGGTGAAGACCGCGGCGTCCGTTCGATTGACCTTGAAGGTCGCCAGAACTTCGAAACGCTGCTCGACCTCTCCGACGTAATCGAGAAAGAAATGCTCGACCGTACCCGACACGACCCGCGCCTCGCCCGGCTGCACATGGTAGCCTGAAAAAGTCAGCTCCTGCCTGACCGCATTCGTGAAAAACTCCCCGATGTCCTGTGACAAATACAGAGCCTCGACATTCCGAGAACTCGACTCCAGTTCTTTCCGCTTCATCAGGCCGGTCGGATGGCCGGCGTAGAGGAACGGGGTGACCTGTACCGTCCCATTCCCTTTTAATGAGTTGGAAGGCTGATAGTCCAAGTATAAAACCCGGGGGCATCCGAAGCTCACGCAGGCCACGATGAACAGGGCAACCATCGACCATCGATGATGGAGAGTAGTCATAGAAATCGGTACAGAAAGCGGAACCGAAACAGCTGAACGGCTGGAACGACAGTGTCTCAATGACAAAGTCCTGAGAGCCTACGGAGAGAAGGAACGCCTGTCAATAGCGAAGACGGCGGGCGAGACGGACCTAGTTCACGCAGGCGAGACGTGGCGCGCGGCAAACCGTTGGCGCAGGCGAAGACGATTCACCGGCGAGGGATAGAGCTTGGGGAAGGTCCTAAGCGCAGAGGAAACGAGATCGATCTGTTTGACATAGCTACGGCAGTGGGCGCAGGACGCGAGATGCAGGCCAACCAGGACTTTGGTCAGGATGGGAAGATGGTCGTCTAGATACTCGGAGGCACGACCCGTGACATCCCAGCAAGTTAGTCCTCGCGAAGCATGGTCTTTCATACAGGGGGCCCTCCGAATGAGATGTCACCCCTGAGTCCCCCCACTCACAGATTTCTTACATCGCCATCTTTCCACCCTCCATCCCGCAGGATGCTCAAAATGTTCGTTCAGCAAGGCCGCAGCGAGCAAAGACCGGAGGAGGTACCCAACGCACTTCGTGGAGTCGTTCGCCCATACAATAGATCTTGGCGAACGGAAAGCCCCTCCAGCGCTTCCGATCTCTGAAAATTTCAATCGGTACGTTGAGGCTCTCAACGATGCGAGAACGACGCATGGGAACAGGCACGTCCCTGGGCGACGAGGCTGTCTTGGCAGACTCAGGGCGGGAGGGTGAAGTAGTTGCCGAGGTCTGGCAGGTGAGAAGAGCGCCTTTTTCAGCATCCTGACAGATAGGTCTCGACTGCCGCCCTGACTCGCTCCTGTGCCCGGTGTAGCCGTACATACAAGTTGGTTTCGGTGATGTTCAGCATCTCGCAGACTTCCTTGGCATCCACGCCTTCGACATCGCGAAGGACCAAGACCTCTTTTAGGGTCCCAGGGAGCGCCTCGATCACTCGCTGCATACAGTCCACGGCCTGCTTCGACGC
>DATHTZ010000768.1:0-4916 GCA_035462675.1 Nitrospiraceae bacterium
GATCTATTCTTTCTCTTCTTCTTCTATGAAATGTCCGTGATCCCCATGTATCTCTTTTTGGGCATGTGGGGAAGCCACACGAAAACGTACAACGAGATGACGGATCCGCAAGGCCTCAAACTGCGGGATTCGGTCGGATTCATCTTCAACTTCGGGTCCAACAGTAAAGAATACGCCGCGATGAAGCTGGTGCTCTTTCTCTCGGCCTTTGCCGTCGCGGCGTTGATGGGCATCTTGCTGATCTACAAATACTCGGGGCTCAATACCTTCGACATTTTGGTTCTGCGTGAACAGGCCAAGCTGATGAACATCCCGGTCTTGGGCACGACACTGGACAAGATTATTTGGCTACTGATCTTCTTCGGCTTTGCCTCGATTGCACCGTTATGGCCGTTACACTCCTGGTCCCCCGTAGGCCACGCAGCCGCGCCGGCCGCCACGAGCATGTTGCACGCCGGTGTGCTGATGAAGCTCGGCCATTTTTCCATCATCCGGGTAGCCTTTGAGATTTTGCCTGAGACGACCAGAGAGCTTATGCCCATCGCGGCCGTGCTCTGCATGTTCAGTATCGTGTATGGCGGGTTCGTGGCGTTTTACGCCAAAGACACCAAGTACGTCATCGGGTATTCCAGTTCCAGTCACATGGGGTATGTCTTCTTGGGGATGGCCGCTCTGGACTACATCAGCTTGACCGGCGCGGTGATGTATATGTTCGCCCATGCCATGGCCACGGACATGCTCTTCGCCATGGCCGGGTGGGTGTACGATCAGACGCACACTCGCGACATTCCCTCGCTCGGCGGGCTCTCGAATCGCATGCCATTCATCTCCGGTTGTTTCGTGGTGGGGTGCATGGCCTCGATCGGCGTGCCCGGCACTGTGAACTTCATCGCCGAAGTCATGATCATCGTCGGCAGTTGGAACAAGTATCCGCTCCAAGTCATCGTGGCCGTGGTCGGGATCGTCTTGACCCTGGCCTACTTGTTTAAGATGATGCGTGGGCTTTTCTACGGGCCCATGGACCAGAAGTACAGTCACGCGCATGACGCAGTCTCCGTAGCTGATCGTCTTCCGCTCTTGATCATGATTACCGTCAGCGTCGGATTCTTTTTCTTCCCCATGCATCTTTACAATGTGGTGCGGTCGGGCGTCGATCCCTTGATTGCGAAGATCACCCGCGTTGTGCCAGTAGCTTCGCAAGAACGTGAACCGTTAGGCGTGAAACGTGACGCGAGGGCTGATTCTTCCCCGCAGAACTTGGCAGCGCTCCCTGGTGACGTTTCATTCCTCACGCCTGACGCTTCACGGAGCGATCAATGACCTTCGCACTCACGATGTCTCCCTCCGATCTCCTGTTGCTGTTACCGGAGATCCTGCTCACGTCCTGGCTCTGTCTTATCCTGATCGTTGATTTCTCCTTCCCTCAGCTGCGCAACGAACAATTGGCCTATTTCAGCATCGCAGGGCTCCTCGCCACACTCGGCTGCCTGGCCTGGTTCGATATCGCCGGTATCACCGGGACCCTCTTCGCGAACATGTTCGCTCTCGACCGGATGGCCCTGTTCTTCAAAATGTTCATTGTCGGATCGACGATCCTCGTCATTCTGGCCTCAATCGACTACATCCATCGATTCAAGTTCTTCCGCGGAGAATATTATTTCCTGGTCGTGATGTCGGCCCTCGGAATGATGTTTATGGCTTCCGCGAACGACCTGCTGTCGGTCTTCGTCTCTCTGGAGTTTTCTACCCTCGGCTTCTATGTCCTCGTGGCGTATCTCCGCGAGGACATGGCATCGAACGAAGCGGGCATCAAATTTTTCATCCTGGGTATCTTCGCTGCAGCCCTCCTCGCCTATGGCATCAGTTTAGTCTTCGGAGAAACTGGCAAACTGGTGTTTTCCGATATGAAGACGGCACAGGCCACACCGGGATTGGCCATTGGCTTCCTGCTGATTTTCGCCGCATTAGGATTCAAAATCGGCGCCGTGCCCTTTCACTCGTGGATTCCGGACACCTATCATGGGTCGCCGACGCCGGTGACGGCATTCCTCTCGATCGCGCCCAAGGGCGCGGCCTTTGCCATCCTTCTGAGAATGTTCCTTGTCGCCTTGGCGACCTTCAAGCCGATCTGGACCCTGTTGCTGGTCGCTGCGTCTATCTTGTCTATGACCTACGGCAACATCGTGGCCATCGCTCAAAAGAATATGAAACGGCTCTTGGCCTATTCCGGTATTGCCCAGATCGGCAATGTGCTGATCGGTCTCGCGACCGGTACGAAGATGGGCAGCGACGCGATGCTGTTCTACCTCTTGACCTATCTGTTCGCCAATCTCGGCGCCTTTGCCATTGTCATTGCCGTCAGCGAGGCTATCGGCAGCGAGGAAATCGACGACTACAGCGGCCTGGGCCGCCGGTCGCCTTTTCTCGCCTTTTCGATGCTGATTTTTCTCTTGTCTCTCGCCGGGGTACCCCCGCTGGCCGGCTTCATCGGCAAGTTGTACATCTTTGTCGCGGCGATCAAGGAAGGGCTCTACGTGCTCATCACGGTCGGACTCATCAACATCGTCATTTCTATGTACTACTACCTCATCGTCGTGAAGAAGATGTACGTCAGCGAGCCCCATGACCGGTCACCTCTTAAAGTATCGGGCCCGATCAAAGTGGTGGTCTACGTCTGTCTCGCCGGCACCCTCGTGATCGGTATCTATCCGCAACCCGTCACCGACTGGGTTGTCTCGGCCATCTTGATATTTTCAAACATCGCTGATCCAACCGCATCCCTTCCCACTCCCCCTACCGTCATCCCCTTCGGTGGCTGACACCCATCGATTCATTCGTAGCCCCAAACTCACGCTTGCAGCAAAGATTTGAAGAGTCACGCGGGTTACGTCCTCTACCGTGGATGGTTCCTCAGCGTCCAATGAGCAATATTTCTTGCAGGGTCTTCAGGAGAAGGATACAGTTTCCACGACGTTGTCACGCTCCACGCGCCCGTGCATGTTTGAACCATGGAATCCATCACGCAGGAACGCCCAGTTACGCCCTCGCCCGTTAAATCAGAACCGGCTCACGACAGCAGTCCGACACCGATTCCCAAGGCCGGCTGGCTCATGGAGTGGTTAACCCATTGGTCGATCGAACGGCGCGTCCTTGCGGGGTTTGGGCTTGTCTTTGCCGGCATCGTGGTCATCAGCGCCATCTCCTACCGCAACACCACCGTCTTGATCGAGAATGGCCGGCTCGATACCAAAAGCCACGAATTGGTACAGCTACTCGGCTCAGTTGAAGATGCTCTCAGCGCCGCTGAAAGCAGCCATCGGCGCTATCTCGTCACCGGCGACGAGTCCTACCTCACATCCTACCGGACCGTTGTCGAACGAATGCCCGAATACCGTCGGTATCTCAGAGGCCTGACGAACGAGGGAGGCCAACAACAGGACCGTGTGGCGACACTCGAACAGCTCATCGCCAGGCAATTGGAAGCAGGGGCGGGAGCCATCGCCCAACGCAAGAAGCATGGCTACGAAGGCGTCCGCCACCTTGCACTCTCCGGAACGGCAAAAAACGAGATCGATGGAATCCATCGCCTGATGACGGAACTCGACACGGTCGAACAACGAGCCCTTCAGGCCCGCGTGGTACAATCCGCTGTAAGCACAAAAAATACGATCGCCTTGCTCGGACTCGGCGCTTTTTTACAGTTGGTCCTCTTGGCCTCTGTCTACTTTCTGATTCATCACGATGTCACCGAGCGACGCCGCGTGGCTAAAGAGTTGCAGAGCCGGGGCGAGCTGCTCCAGGCGGCCAATAAAGAATTGGAAGCGTTCAGCTATTCCGTGTCACATGACCTGCGAGCCCCGCTCCGGCATATCGACGGATACGCGGCCCTGTTATCCAAGGCGGCCGGTGAAGCGCTCAGTGGCAACGCGCGCCGCTACCTCCAGACGATTTCAGACTCCGCGAAGCAGATGGGGCAACTGATCGACGATCTGCTCGTCTTTTCCCGTATGGGCCGCCAGGACATGCTCCACACGACGGTCAACTTGGACCAACTCATCAAGACCGTCCTGCACGATTTACGTCTTGACTTGCAAGGGCGAACGATCTCCTGGACAATGCACCCATTACCCCACGTGTCGGGAGATCCAGCCATGTTGCGCCAAGTGTTCGTCAATCTGGTCGCCAATGCGCTCAAATTCACAGCAACCAGGCCGGAAGCCAAGATCGAAATCGGTGTCGCCAAACAAAGTCCCAATGAAGTTGAAATCTTCGTGCGTGATAATGGGGCAGGATTCGACATGCAGTATGTGGACAAATTATTCGGCGTGTTTCAGCGCCTCCATCGGAACGACGAGTTCGAAGGCACCGGCATCGGCCTCGCCAACGTACGCCGAATCGTCCATCGGCACGGTGGACGGACCTGGGCCGAAGGCGCCGTGGACCAAGGAGCCAGCTTCTACTTTTCCCTTCCGCTCACGAGGCCTCTCACATGACCACTGTCAAGCCCATCCTACTTGCTGAAGATAACCCGCGTGACGCTGAGCTGGCACTGGCCGCCATGGAAGAACATCACATCGCCGACAAAGTGGTGGTCTGCCACGACGGAGCCGAAGTCCTCGACTATCTCTATTGCCGCGGAGTCTTTGCTTCCAGGCAGCAGGGCAATCCCGTGGTCGTGTTCCTGGATCTCAAGATGCCAAAAGTCGATGGGCTCGAGGTCTTGAAAATCATTAAGAACGACGTGAATCTGAAACCGATTCCTGTCGTCATGCTCACGTCCTCGCGTGAGGAGTGCGATTTGGCCCAAAGCTATGCGTTGGGCGCCAACGCCTACGTGGTGAAACCGGTTGAGTTTCACCAGTTCATCACAGCCGTGAAAGAACTCGGTGTATTTTGGGGCGTGATCAACGAACCGC
>DATHTZ010000769.1:0-2117 GCA_035462675.1 Nitrospiraceae bacterium
GAGGTCTTAGTCTCGGACATCCTGTGCGAAGCAGGATTGAAGAAAGTCGATGTCCGCACAAGGACCGCGCTTGAGCTACCAGGTTATTTCAGAGCCACAAAAAAATGGGATCTCATTGTCGTCTCCAACGGCGCATTGGTCTTGGCGATGGAGTTTAAGTCCCAAGCCGGCAAGTCGATCGGCAACAATGTGAACAACCGGTCGGAAGAAGCGGTGGGCAGTGCCAAGGATATTTGGACAGCATTCCGAGAAGGCCGCTTTGGTCAGTCTCCTACTCCGTTTCTTGGCTACTTGTTCTTGCTGGAAGATCGCGACAACATCAAAACCCCTGTCGTCAATAAGGAACCGTACTTCCAGGTAGACCCCGAGTTTCGAGGAGAAGCTCATCTCAAAGATACAACAGCCATCCGACGGTATAGAGGAGTATCCTATAGCAAACGCTACGAACTGCTGTGTCGCCGCTTGGTGCTAGAGCGGCTCTATACCTCCGCTTGCTTCATGATGGCCACGAACTCACGAAAAACCACTATCACGCAGCCGGCTGAAGACTTAAATTTTCAGCGCGTCGTGGCCGCCCTGCGAGGTCACGTCGTCACGTTCGTGGGCAGCCGTAGTAAGTAGCTAACCCGCACGAGCTATCGATAGTCCAGGCAAAACTTTCCGTACACTGCCCTTCACTATGCGCTTCGAGCGACCACCACTCTTCCATCTTCTCACCTGAAGGTGGGCTAGATTGGCCTCCCACTGCGCGTGTCCAACGAGGGTCTTCCGAGGCCATGCGTTGCACGAGCACAGGAGACCATCTAGTGTAGTGTCCAAGAATGAACTGGACAGTTACTTTTTCTCCTTCCGACGGCGGGGTGGCGTACCACCGGGCTGGATCTGTTCGAGAGTTTGACGGCAGCGCCCGAGCTTGCGCTGAATGGATTCGCCCGTCGCTGTCCAGACGAAGGGGCGAGGATTCTCATTCCATGCCGCCAGGAAAGCGGTCATCGCGTGTTGCAAGTCTTCGACACTGGAGAACGAGCCGCGGCGCACCCGTTTGGCCGTCAGTTCTCCGAACCAGCGCTCGATGAGATTGAGCCAACTGGAACGGGTCGGCACGAAGTGCGGGTGAACGCGAGGATGCCGCGTGAGCCAGGCGTGCACCGTGGGATGCGTGTGCGGGCCGTAGTTGTCCATCACCAAGTGCAACGGCGTGCTTCCCGGAAACTCCTGGTGCAGTCGACGCAGGAATTTCAAAAACTCCTGGTGCCGATGCCGCGTGTAACACTGGCCGATGACCCGGCCCTGCAAGCCTTCCAGGGCGGCAAACAGAGTCGTCGTGCCATGGCGCTTGTAATCGTGCGTCATCGTGCCGCAGCGCCCCTTCTTCAACGGCAGGCCCGGTTGCGTGCGGTCCAAGGCCTGGATCTGGCTTTTCTCATCCACACACAGCACCAGGGCCTGCTGGGGAGGATTCAAATACAGGCCGACCACATCGGTCCGCTTCTCCAGAACCCTGGGATCGCGCGACAGCTTAAACCGCTTGACCCGATGCGGCTTCAGATTGTGACGCCGCCAGAGGGTGTTGACCGTGGACTTGCTCACCCCTTGGCTCTCCGCCATGAGTCGGCAACTCCAGTGTGTCATCCCCTTCGGCTTGGTGTGTAGGGTCGCCGCTATGATGGCGTTGAGCGTTTTTGCTCCATAGGTGGGCTTGCGCCCGCGGCCGGGTGCGACCTCCCACAGACTCTTCATGCCTTGCGCCGCGAACCGAACGCGCCACATGATCACCGTCTTCCGATTGGTCTCCAACACTCTAGCGATGGCACTGTCCGATTGGCCACGCGCGGACGCCAACACAATCCGGCCTCGAAGCCCCACTTGTTGGGGAGTGCCGTGCGCCACCAGCCATCGCTGAATCTGTGCCTGGTCGCTGGCGCTCACCGTCAGGGCTGAGGTCGTTCGGGGCATACCGCCGTGTGCCTGACCTCATCCCATAGGTCCATCTATTTGCTGGACACTACACTAGCAAAGGAGGGACGTCATTCCCCTTGCAATTCCTTGACACAAACGGAGTCCATCGATAGTCTAGCCTCACAGAACATGACACACCTCCCACACAATACAGATTG
>DATHTZ010000770.1:0-1822 GCA_035462675.1 Nitrospiraceae bacterium
AAGGTCATGTCCATGGGACCGCGTTCTTTTCATCTGTACAGCAGGTGCACCAACGAGACGGTTATGATTACTTTGACCTCGGAGCTAACTTGCAACTTCCGGGCGTTCCTTCGAGTTTCGGCGGCCTTAGCGGTGGTGGGCTTTGGGAGATCAAACTTTCGATGACGAACTCTAAGGAGATAAGTTGGGACGAGAAACGATACTTTCGCGGTGTCGCGTTTTGGCAATCTGAAGTTTCCGAAGATCAGCGGATGATTCGTTGCCACGGTCCTAAGAGTATTTTTGAAAAGGCGTGGGAATCGTGGGCGTTACCTTGTGGGCGGAGATAAAAGCGGTCGCGAGTCTTTACTCGATCTGCTTCTGCGGCTGTTCAGAAAGGCCTGCCAGCAAGGCCGCAGCGAGTGAAGGGCCGAGGCGTACCCGCAGGGGTACGTTGAGGGTCTGAACGATGCGAGAACGAAGCTGGAGGTTTTTTTCAACAGCCGTTAATCGGCTTCTGGTTCTGAGCTGCCATGCTGGTGACTCACCCGGTCTTCGTCGAACATCTCGGCCATTTCCTCGGCGATCATGTCAGCATCGTCTTGAATGGCAATGAGCGGGATTTCTTTTCTCACCTTGGCCACGGGCTCTGGAGCGGGAGGTTCGGGGACTGTAGCTGGAGTTTTTGGTATCTCACTCATAGGGAGAGTATACACCACGCAGGGGGTGAAAAGGGAGTTATTCAAACGCTTCCAGGGAGGAGCGCTCCGGGTATGTTTTCTGGCACGAGGTACAGGTCAGGAAATAGATGGATTCCCTGACGGACATCGTGGCTCGAAAATTGAGGCTCACGCCTTTGTGGTTGCATGTCGGACAAGACATCTCCTTGAGCCGATAGGGAATATCCGGCTGTGTGCGAAGGTAGAACTCCATATCTGTGTAGATCGGGAAGGTGTAGTAGCATTTTCTACAGATACCGCGCCATTCACCGTCCGCCTGCATAGAGCGTTCATCGATTCCAAAGCTGGACCCCTTACAAATGGCGCACTGAACGGTTCCAAGTCTGGTTTCGACTTCTTTCACGGTCGGGCTGGGCATCTGGGAGGCTCCTTGTACAGAGGGCAACGGTATCGTGTGTCCAGTATAACGGTCGCTTGGAAGCGACTGCAATGGGATAGGGCTTGGTTTTCCCCTTGACCAAGCGGGTGCCGATCTTATACTAAGACCATCATGCACATGATTACCGAGAATCTATTGGTCGGGAATATCAATGACGCGAGAGAGCCACCGGTGAAGGTCGGCGCACTGCTCCTCGTTGCCGCCGAATTTGCATTGGAGTCTCCTGGTTGGGTGGTCTCTAGTAAGATTCCATTTTCAGAGTATGCCGAAGCCGAGCCGCTCTTGTTGGACCGAGCCGTAAGCTGGGTCGAACAGCATCTTTTAGGCAATCGGGTCATGGTCTGTTGCCGCGCCGGCATGGGCCGATCCGTGTCGGTCGTGATGGCCTACCTCTGCTGTGTCCAAGGGATGACGTATGATGAGGTCCTGAAGTTGGTTATGACGCGACGCCCCGGGGCCACGCCCCTTCCAAATCTTGAAGAAGCCATCACCCAGGTTCGCCTCCTTCGTGAGGCTCGCGCGACGGACAAGAAGAACCTCGCTTCACGCCCAACCTCTGGCGCATAACGACAAGTTCGAAAGTATTGTCCGAGAGCAGTCCCCTCCCACACGTTGCCTTTTGTCCTTCGCCCATGGCTTAATTTAGCAGGATGCTGAAAAAGAGGGCG
Source organism: Nitrospiraceae bacterium (assembly GCA_035462675.1). Taxonomy (GTDB): domain Bacteria; phylum Nitrospirota; class Nitrospiria; order Nitrospirales; family Nitrospiraceae; genus Palsa-1315. The sequence goes on from DATHTZ010000770.1 coordinate 1,767, forward strand.
GGTGGCTGGGACGATCCCCGTGCTCGCGCAACGCGCGGTCGCGGACTCCCCTCGTT
>DATHTZ010000771.1:0-2146 GCA_035462675.1 Nitrospiraceae bacterium
GGGTGGGGAACGTGACGACCTGGCTCAGGTACGATCTCTTCGGACCGGAGGCGTATCGATCTGTCCCGTTCCATCCGTCTCATGTACCACAACTCCAAGATACAAGGCGTACTCGTGCAGTACGGTGAGGGTCCGAGGGACGAATCCGCCGGCCGAAGGCTCGTCGTAGCAGCGGATCGGCCTTTCTGCGTGCGGACATGCACAGGCAGACGATTGCAGCAGAACCGTTCATGAGTAATGCGGGCTAGGTTCACTGTGCGCGATGGGGGGGGTTCAGTTTGTTGTACATCGTGCGAGGGGTAATTCCCAAGACTCGTGCGGCTTGGGAGTGATTCCCTTTCGTACGTTGCAACGCCGTCTCTACCAACAGCCGCTCACAATATTCTACAGCACGCGAAAGGTTCCATTCTTTCGAATCCATCCGTGTGAAGAGGGTCGCAATAAACTCTGTAGACGTGAACGGTACGTTTGGAGTGACAGCTGGGCTTGCGTGACAATCTACACCAGCTTGGCCGCCGTTCACGTGTCGCTGCGTACAGAGTTGCCGCCATATCTCTGGAGGGAAATTACTCAGGCTCAGAGGCGTATTATCCCTTCTATTGAGTACGGCACGCCGGACAATGCTTTCGAGTTGCCTCACGTTACCTGGAAGTTCCAATTGAGCCAGGGCCTCAATGAAGTCGCGGTCAACCGAGGAGGTTTCTGATGTTGCAGCCGATCGATATTTCGTGAGAAAGCTATCGATCAAGGGTTTGAGATCAGCCGCTCTCTCCCGCAGCGGCGGGAGATGGACAGAGAGCATGTTCAGTCGATGGAACAGGTCCTCTCTGAATTGTCCTCGTTCCATCATCAGTTCTAAATTGCGATTTGTGGCTGCGATCACTCGGACATCCACGCCCACCTCGTGATCGGTGCCGACGCTCAGGACTCGGTAATCTTGGAGCACCCGGAGTAACTTTGCTTGTACGTCACTCCCAAGCTCTCAACCTCGTCCAGGAAAAGCACGCCTCCTTCCGCCGCGCGAACGAATCCCTTTCGATCTCGATCCGCCCCCGTAAACGCTCCCCTGCTGTGACCAAACAGCTCACTTTCGGCCAGGCCAGAGCTGATCGCTCCGCAGTTGATCGCCACGAAAGGACCCCCACATCGTTTCGGGTCAAGTTGGTGAATGGCGCGCGCCATCAGTTCTTTCCCTGTTCCTGACTCTCCCGTGATCAACACGGCCAGATCGCTGAAATGACTAACCCGCACCGCCTGCCGGAATGCCACCTCTATCGCGTCACTTTCTCCTACAATTCCGAAGGTCCTCATGAGGTCATGGATACGCTCTTTTTCAGCCAATTCATGTGTTTTTTGCACAATGGCTTCCGTCATGATCCGCCGTAGCTCTTGCGAAAATCCTGGTTCTTCGCTGTCAAGCACACACGATGCGCCGTCCAATAAGACTCGGCAACGCATGCCCACAGACCAAGAGTGCGCGCCCTGCTCGTGAGCGATGACCGTCAATCCAGCCTGCTTCATACGGCCAATAACCTTCGAGGCAAGAGTATCGTCTGTCTGGTATGTTCCTAATGCGACCACGGCGGCACAACATGAAGAACATGGCGCCTGTTCAATATCGTCCAACTCTTCGACCCGATACGCGTGAGCACCACAATCTGAAACCACACGGTCAATGAGTCTCAGTCGGGCCGTTTGGGATTCCCAAACCGCCACCTTCCAATGTGAATTGATTACCCCATCGCCCGCCTCACTGTTATAAATATTTTTTGTGGTAGATTCTCATTTCCGTTGAAATTTGGCGGGTTCTGAACCATGCGTGACTTGATTCGGGATTAACTCGCTCACGCGGCAAACGCAAGGCTCTTCCAACTTGGCTCACATGTAGACATGCTCCTGCTGGAAAGCGACCCATGATGGAGGTCACCCCTGATGCCTCGTCAATCTTCGATCTTTAGCACAGAACTTTTACGCGGGAGTCAAAGCCGGTTTGTTGCTATCGCATAAGTCCAAGCCAAAGTACCGAGCACTTTTCTGAATTCGCCACAGTTTGTACTCCTGATTTTCCTTCTGCACAAGGGTAAACCGAAGTGCATCTACCATGCCATTCATTGTGGCAGGCTACGAGTCTCTGAAAGTTGCACCG
>DATHTZ010000772.1:0-5040 GCA_035462675.1 Nitrospiraceae bacterium
CCTCGCTCGACATCCTGGCTGCCGCGCATGTGAAGGCGCACATACGAATGTTCATGAACTAACAGGATGCTGAAAAAGTCCGCCAGCGGCGTTCTCGTGTCACTCAGAGGCTCAACGTACCGAAGCGTACGCCTCGCCTCTTCGCTCACTGCGGCCTTGCTGGACAGCCTTTTTGAGCATCCTGAACCTGCTTGACATCGACGCCATATGGAAGATTCCAACGGCATTTTGTGTATCAATCGAGTTTTTCGCAGCCTGCTAACTCACGGAGGCACTGTATGAAGAAAATTACAAGGATCGGCGTTGGAGGCCCTGTGGGTTCTGGCAAAACCGCAATTATCGAGGCCATTACACCTATCTTCGTCAAGATGGGTGTCAAAATCTTGATTATCACCAACGATATCGTCACCACGGAAGATGCCAAGCACGTCCAGCGCACCTTGAAAGGCATCTTGCTCGAAGAGCGGATTATCGGCGTGGAAACTGGGGCCTGTCCTCACACGGCCGTGCGCGAAGACCCCAGCATGAATCTCGCGGCGGTGGAAGACATGGAGTCCCGCTTTCCCGACAGCGATTTCGTGCTCATTGAGAGCGGCGGCGACAATCTCACCCTGACCTTCAGCCCTGCGCTGGTGGATTTCTTTATATACGTCATCGATGTCGCGGCGGGCGACAAGATTCCACGGAAGAATGGCCCAGGTATCTCCCAGTCGGACATCCTGGTCATTAACAAGACCGACCTCGCCCCCTACGTGGGCGCGAGCCTGGAAGTGATGGACCACGATTCAAAAATGATGCGGGGCGATAAACCCTTCGTCTTCACCAATTGCAAGACGGGCGAAGGGATTATGGACCTGGTCACGCTCATCCAGCAGAATGTGCTGTTCGACGTGACATTCAACCAGACGCACGCATGACCACTTTTCATCAGCAGCCGGAACTTGCTCCGTTTCAGGATGAGCCCGGGCAGATGCCCAGTGGTGTTGTAGGCAAGAATGCGTTCCTGCGTCTCGGTTTTGAGCGGCGCGGGGAACGCACCGTGCTGGCGCATCTGGATCGCCGCGCCCCGCTCCTGGTTCAGCAGGCGCTATACTGGGACGAGGCGCTGCCCGACCTCCCTTGCATCTTTATCATCACGACCACTGGCTGCATCCTGCAGGGTGACCGGTTCAACATTGAAATTGATCTCGCACCTGATACGCGTGCTCACATCACAACGCAGGCCGCCACGAAAATCCACTCGATGGATGCCAACTATGCGGCTCAGACCCAGAACATCGTGTTGAGAGAGAATGCTTATCTTGAATATCTCCCAGACCCGATCATCCCCCACGCGCATGCCCGCTTCATCACCACCACACACATGTGCGTACCCCTCAGCTCCACGCTGCTCTACTCCGAGATCATGATGGGGGGACGCAAGTATCACGGTGAGGGGGAACTTTTTCAATACGACGTCTTTTCTTCTACCGTGCGAGCCCAACGGCCCAATGGCGCCGAGTTGTTCACAGAGAGGTTTGTCATCGAGCCGCACGTGCACAACGTGCGGCAGGTGGGTGTCATGGGCACGTTCGATGTATTCGCCAACGTCCTGTTGCTCACACCCAAACATCACGCCGACAAAGTTTTCGACCAGGTTCCCGCAGAGGTGAACCTGGAGGAGCAGTGGGCAGCCGGTGCGTCGCGACTACCCAACGATGCCGGGTTGGTGTTCAAGGTCCTCGGCCAGGAATCCGAGCCGGTCCAGGCCAAGGTGCGGGAGTTTTGGTCTATTGTCCGCCAAACGGTGACCGGCGCGCCGGTACTCCCCAAATTTGTGTGGCGCTGACTGCTTCCTTTGTTGCCAGGAAGCAGGAGCAATGTGGTTCCAAAGCAGACATTGGCCCTGGGTGAAGAGTCCGGTGTTACTGGCTGGCAAGAGAAGGTGCGACTGCACCGTCAAATGCCGCTTCACCATGTCCGGCTCAACTCATCGCTCTTGCTCGACACCACCACTGCCCCTTTGGTCAGCGTCATCCGGCTGATCGCGTTACTACTGAGCACCTTGCCCGCCTACCCTCGGACCACCCGGCTGCCTCGCATGAGGTGTGCCAGCTTTCTTCCCCTCTACAGCCGGAGCCGCATCCGGCTGAGCACCTTGCCCGCCTACCCTCGGACCGCCCGGCTGCCTCGTATGTGGTGTGCCAGCTTTCTTCCCCTCTACAGCCGGAACCTCGTTGTCTGCCTGCGCCGGATTAGACAGACCAAGACACAGCAGAAACCCACAAGACATGAGACCGATGATTTTGGGAGTAGATACCATGAGAGCCTCCTTAGTTAAGCGTTATCCTCGCCATCCCACTTCTTCGCTACACCGTCAAATACTGCTTCACCTTTTCCGCGCTCAACTCGTCACTCTTACCCGATACCACCACCGCCCCTTTGGCCATCACCACATACTTCTCCGCCAAGCGAGCGGCAAAGTGGAGCCCCTGCTCGACCAACAAAATGGCAAACCGGCGCTGCTTTTTGAATCCAATGATCACGTCTTCGATTTGGTCCACGATCGAAGGTTGAATGCCTTCGGTCGGCTCATCGAGCAAGAGCAGCTTGGGATTCGACAAAATCGCGCGGCCGATCGCCAACTGCTGCTGCTCGCCGCCGCTCAAGACGCCGCCGGGACGATTGAGAATTTGTGTGAGCTTGGGACACAAGTGATAGACCTCGTCGAACGCCGTCTTCTCGACCGTCCCGTTCGGCTTGTCGGACCTCGCCCAGAAGCCGAGCAACAAATTCTCCCGAACCGTCAGGTGAGGGAGAATCTCCCGGCCCTGCGGCACACAAGCCAGCCCGCTACGTGCTCTCTGGTCTGTCGGCATCTTCGTGACATCGGCTCCATTGAACATCATCCGTCCTGACCTCGCGGACAGCAGGCCGGTGAGAACTTTGAGCGTAGTCGTCTTACCGACACCGTTCCGGCCCATGAGGCACACGACCTCTCCGGAATCGATCGTAAAGGACACATCCCGAAGGATATGACTTTCGCCGTAGTAGGCATTGATCTTTTCAAGCTGAAGCATGGCGCAACTAAAAAGCCTCGACGTTTGTTGATCTGATGACATGCCCACGTGGCCCAACGAAAGAACACTCTTGCAGGATGTTCAAAAAGGCCAGCTTTCTCACCCGCCCAACCCTGGCGCGCCAAGACGCGCCTTTTCCCATGCAAGGCCGCAGCGAGTGAAGGCCCGAGGCGTACCCTCTGGGGCGCACGGTGCGACGAATAAGGAGCACCACGCCTGTGCGCGCCGCCGAGTGGTGAGGCGGCCGGGTCCCCGTTGAGGATCTTGTCGAGCCGAGAACGAAGCTTGGGGCACGTTTCAACATCTGTTTAGTGCGCGACCTTTTGTCTGCCCAGATATATCTCTCGCACACGATCGTCTGCCTGCACCTTCTCGACGGTGCCTTCGCAAATGACGGTGCCCTCGTGCAGCACCGTCACAATGCGGGCGATCTGCCGGACGAACTCCATGTCGTGCTCGATGACGATGATCGCCTGTTTCTCTGCCAACGATTGGAGCAATTGCCCGGTCTGTTCCGTTTCTTTGTCGGTCATCCCGGCAACCGGTTCGTCGACGAGGAGCAAGGAGGGATCTTGTAAAATCACCATACCGATTTCGAGCCATTGTTTCTGACCGTGCGACATCGACCCGGCTCTGGTATGCGCATACTCTTTCAGGCCGATCGTTTCGAGGTTCTCCTCGATCCTTGCCCGTTCCTCCGGCGTCGATTTCCCAAACAGGGTTGCAAAGACACCTTTGCTGCTCCGTTTCAACGATAAGTCGAGGTTTTCCCAGACGGTCAGAAATCCATAGATGGATGGCGCTTGGAACTTTCGCCCAATGCCGAGGGCGACGATTTCATCTTCGCGTTTCCCCTTCAGATCGACATCCTTGCCGAAAAAGACCCGGCCGCTCGCCGCTTTGGTCTTCCCGCAAATCACATCCAGCAAGGTCGTCTTTCCCGCCCCGTTCGGCCCGATGACCACACGGAGTTCGTTGTAGTCGACGATGAAGTTCAGATTGTTGAGGGCTTTGAAGCCGTCGTAATCGACGGTGACGCCTTCGAGTTGGATAATGGAGCGGTCGTTCATCTCAACGCTTCCCCTCCGACAGCGCCACTTTCTCATCCTCAACCGGCATAGCCGGTTTTCCCTCACCGGCTTTCCGCTGGGTCAGAAGACTCTTCCCCTTTCGCATGATGCCGATCAACCCATCGGGGAACAATAGCACCACCAGCACGAAGAGTCCGCCCAGGATAAAGGGCCAGAGTTCGGGAAAGTAATTCGTGAGTATGCTGCGACCGTAATTCACGCTCACGGCCCCCAATACCGCTCCTGCTAGGCTGGCACGGCCACCCACGGCCACCCAAATAACCATCTCAAGAGACGGCAGCACCCCGATCTGCGCCGGCGTGATGATGCCGACTTGGGGGGCATACAGCAATCCTGCTAATCCAGCCAAGCCCGCGGATACGACAAAGACGAACAATTTGTAGTTGGCTGGAGTATACCCGGAGAAGACGACGCGTTTCTCACTATCCCGCACAGCGACCAACACCCGACCGGCCCTCGAACGAATGATCCACTGGCACAAGAAATAGGACGCGCCGAGACACAGCACGGTGATGACATATAATACTCGCTGCGTACCGGGTTCGGAGAGCCGATACCCAATCACCTGCTTGAAATCGGTCAATCCGTTCGTGCCGCCGAGATTCGTGTCGTTCCGGTTAAAGACCAGCCAGGCGGCGAGGGCCAACGCCTGCGTAATGATCGCAAAATAGACGCCTTTGATGCGGCTGCGGAAAGCAAAAAAACCGAATATTAACGCGAACAACATCGGCACTAGGAGTGCTCCAATGACCGCAGCAGGAAAACTGTAGAAGGGCTTCCAGAAGAACGGCAGTTCTTTCACCTGGTTCCACACCATGAAATCCGGCATATCACTGCCATAGACACTCTCTTTTCCGATCGTAAGCATGAGATGCATGCCCATACAGTAC
>DATHTZ010000773.1:0-11576 GCA_035462675.1 Nitrospiraceae bacterium
GGGGGGATTGCAACGAACGTCAGACCAAGCCGTCCATCCGTGAGTCTTAGCACAAATGGGGCTCAAATCCGATTTCTGACTCGCGAAGTCCTCTTTCTGACTCGCACAGGCTGTCAGAGCGGCCAGACCTATGACTAGGACGGAGGTTTTGAACAACTGCATGATGATTTTTCCTTTCTGAATCGCGCGGGTCATTTATTATAAGGTGTGAATTTTCCCACTCCCGCATCGTGGAAATCCCGTAGCACCGGAGGTGCTTAGTGGCGGCTTTTCAGAGCGTCGCGGATCTCCATCAATAATTTCTCTTCGTTGGTCGGCCCTGCTGGTGGTGCTGGGGGAGCCGGAGGCGCTTCTTTCTTGAACCGGTTGATCTGCTTGACCAACATGAAGATCACGAACGCAATGATAACGAAGTCGAAGACGGATTGCAAAAACACCCCGTAGTTGAGAGTCGGGGCTCCTGCGGCTTTGGCTGCAGTGAGAGACGGTTGTGGCGTTCCTGACAGATTGAGGAAGAGACTCGAGAAATCGACTTTGCCCATCAGCAAGCCGATGGGCGGCATCAGCACATCGCTGACTAGCGAGGAGACGATTTTCCCGAATGCTCCGCCGATAATGACACCGATCGCCATATCGAGCACATTGCCCTTCATGGCAAATTCTTTGAATTCTTTCAGCATAGTTATCCCTCACGTGGGTTAGGTGCAGAGCGTTGGCTCCTGTCGGAACTACCGTTTCTTGGTCGTGTCGAAGCTGTACCCAAGGGTTATGAGGTACAAGTTGTCCGTATCCCCGGTACCAGGCGCCGGATTGCTGTTATATCGTGTCGTCACCTGGATGCCGCTCATAAAGCCTTCAAATAATTTGAAACGAACGCCATTGTCCATCGTCACATAATAATCCTTGGTGTCCTGTAATGAAGGGTAAAATTCCTGGTAGTGGTAAAACGTCATACGCTCATCCAAGACCGGCCAATTGAGCCTGACTGCCCATCGTCCGCGGAAGGACGATTGATCGGCCTCATTGGTAAAGTTTTCATTGAAATAGGAAAGTCCGGCCTCTGCATAGAGCGTCATGTCTCTGAGCCAAGGACTTTCGTAATCACCCTTATTGATGAATTGATAGCCTGGACCGGAGGATAGTGCGGTTCGCAAATTGAGGTCCTGAAAGTGATCGTTCTCGAAGTAGGCGGACGCGAACCAGAACACGCGTTTGGTAATAAAAAAGTCCATCTTGATCAACCCGCGCGCGTTTCGAGCAGAAAGCTGGTTGTCTTTATCACCGTAGACATACCGACCGTTGAGAGTCAGGCGGAGCTGCTCACTCCGAGCCACGAAGTCTCCGAGGAGGCTTCCATTCCTCAGATGGCTGTTCCCGGTTGCTTGCGAGTAGCCCCCGGTCAAGGTGCCTGAATAGATGACCGGGGCTTGGATGATTGGATTCAGAGCGGTGATCGAATCCAGCGGAACCTCCATTGGTCCCTTCAGCGACTCAGCTCGCACATTGATGGTTCCGTTGGGTCCTTCGGTGGCCGTGCCGATCAGCACGGACCCTTCTTTGAGATGAAACGGGATTGGGTGGTTGATGGCTAGCTTTTCTACGTTAGCCCATTTTATCTTGACGACATTATCCGCTGCAGCCGCAGTCTTGATATGGAGCACCCCGTCAGACATTTCGATGACTTCGCCATAGAGCACCCCACCGTCTTTCAAGGTGACCACGTCGAGTGGTGCGGGAGCAGCTGGGGCCTCCCCCATCGCTGGAGCATCAGCGGCCAGGACAAGTCTTGGTGTCATGAGACAAGCCAGGAGAATGAGAAACCAGAAACCCTCTTTCAGCAAACCCTCCTCACCAGAATGAGTGAATGCCTATGATTCCATCCCCCAGGCTCATGAGGATACGTTGGGCCGTAGAGCCCAGCCCTAATAAATCCATAGCTGTATAGCTCAATTCATTCTGGGGTCGCAAGCATAAACCTTACGATATATGCCGACGCGAGGACCGCATGTGGAGCACATGGTTGTCGAAAATAGGCAATGTACTATTCCGGCTGGTCAGCAGTATATCCCTCGCTGACTCTGCGTGCTGAGCTATGGAGCCGTAGTCGTTTCAAACGCTTTCACCACAAGTGTTTTCTCTTTCATCTTCTTCACCAGACCCGCGTAGGAATGATTCCGCATAATACTGGTGAACTGCGATAGTGCTTTTCACTGATTCTGTGCAGTCTGCTCAGCTGACACCACGGTAGTTCCGATCAGCATCAGCAGCGCAACCATGCCCGCCATCACAACCCAGGTTGTACCGAGATGGCTGTTGGGGCTAATTGAACCCTGACTGGAGGCACGGTTGAATAGCTGGCTCATAGGATGGTCCCTTCAGAATACACTCGTATGTATGCAACTCAAAACTTCGGCACCATGTCTTTCAATGAATCACCCCCTTTTTTCAGCTTGTCTCCTCCTGGGATTCCCCCACCTTGTGAGGACAGACTGGTCAGTTGATCCTTGACCTGTTTGACCGTCCCCATATTCTTCTGAAGGTCGTCGACATTCTTTTGCATGTCCACCAACGCACTCCCAAGCTGGCTCACTGACGTTGAGAGTCCAAACATCCCTTGGGCAGAGGCATAGTGCAGTGACAGGCCTCCCAACCCAAATCCCAATAAGAATGCCGTCATGATCATGATGGATGTATAAGAGCGATCCTTCATATTCCCCTCCCTCGCTGTTATGTGAACTCACGGTAGCGGGTCGATTTGAAATAGGACCCTAGCATTTTCGTCAAACAAATAGTGATCAACACCGAACAGCTTTCAATTGAGCCTGTGAACCATAAAATCCATTGGACATTTACATGCGGAGGCATAACTGAACTCAAACTGACACACTACCATCAACTTGCTGGTCATCAGACCGCGTGTTAAGATGCCGCCTCGCGAAAATCGGTGTGGAGAGGTGCGAGAGTGGTCGAATCGACATGCTTGGAAAGCATGCGTCCCAGCAATGGGACCGTGGGTTCGAATCCCACCCTCTCCGCCATACTGAGGATGTGAAATGTGAGGCGTAAGGGGCGAGAGTGTGGGAGAGCATGAAAGCCCCGAGGATGGGATTCGAACAAGGGGATCGCGGATGATGTGTCCCTCGCGTGGGGAGATTACGAGGGGGCTGGCCCCCTCTGTAGGAGCGTGAGCAGTTTCAGCGAACGCGACTTCGAATGCCCACCCTCTCCGTCATCTGAAGCCAGTGCTGAGTGTTGAGTTCGCAAGAAAGATATGGGGGCAAAAGTCAGCTGCATAGCCTGTGAGTATTTCTTTTAACTCATAACTCAGCACTCAGAACTTTGAAGAAGGGGCTGGGCCCTGTGCAATAGAACCCTGTGAACCCCGCCAGGTCCGGAAGGAAGCAACGGTAAGCGGTCAGTTCTGTGTGCCGCAGGATCACCTGGCCCCGCTTTTCTCTTGCGAGAAATGTTGAATGGTGAATGTATAATGTTGAATTGTGCAGGCACTTCTCATTCAACAATTACCATTTATCACTCAGCAATCGGAGCGTAGCGCCGGTGGATTACCAAGTCTCTGCCCGAAAATACCGTCCTGGGACGTTCGATGATGTGATCGGACAGCCACATGTTGTTCAGACGCTGGTCAATTCCATTGCCACAAAACGAATTGCCCACGCCTATCTCTTTTCAGGGACCCGCGGCGTGGGGAAAACTACGGTCGCAAGAATTCTCGCCAAGGCGCTCAATTGCGAGCGCGGGCCGACCGGTACGCCCTGCGGCGTTTGTTCAAATTGCCTTGAAATTGCGCAGGGGACTTCCGTCGATGTCATGGAGATCGACGGGGCGTCCAATACGAGCGTGGATGATGTGCGCGAGATCCGCGAGAACGTCAAGTTTGCCGCCTTTCGTGGGAAGTACCGGGTCTATATCATCGACGAAGTTCACATGTTGTCGAATTCGGCGTTCAACGCGCTGTTGAAGACGCTGGAGGAGCCGCCGCCGCATGTCGTGTTTATCTTCGCCACCACCGAAATTCACAAAATTCCGGCCACGATTCTCTCCCGCTGCCAGCATTACAACTTCCGCCGGATTGCGCGAGCCGAGATTGTCGAGCGGCTGCGCCATGTAGTTGAACAGGACCAGATCGTGATCGAGGAGCGGAGCCTGATGGCACTGGCCAGGGCCAGCGAAGGCAGCATGCGCGATGGATTGAGCCTGCTCGACCAAGCCGTGGCGTTTGGCGGCAAGACTATCGTGCATGCGGATTTGGAAGCCCTGCTGGGAGCGGTTCCACAAGAGCTCGTTCGAGCCGTGATTCAGGCGATCACGGCTCAGGAGAGTGCAGCGGCATTGCGTGTGCTGGCGCAACTGTTGGACCAAGGGCATGATCTGCGGGCCTATTGTGCAGAGGTCGTCGAGTATCTACGCAACATGCTGGTGGTGTCGGTGGTGCCCTCATCCCAAGAATGGCAGGGGTTGATCGAGGCCTCTTCGGAAGATCTCACGCAGATGGCCGCTGACGCGCGCTCATTTTCACCCGAACTACTGCAGGAATTGTTGGCAATCTTCACGCAAGCGGAAGACTCGCTGAGGCTTAGCGCGCATCCCCGGTTTGTGCTCGAAACAGCGGCCGTGCACGCAACCCGGTTACTGCGTCGGTCGGATGGGAAACCGGCCCAACAAGTGACGCCGCCGGCTCCCACGGCATGCCCACCTCAATCGGCTCGAGTGCCCGTAGAGAAACCGGCTTTGGGTGGTCGCTCAGAAAATTCAGCCCCCTCACCGTTACCGAGGCCTCCGCAGGCGACGACTCCCGCACCGATCCCTCCGATGACGTCGCGGTCCTCTGCAGTTGGGAATGCGGCGCCTCCACGAGGCTCCTCGACGAATCCTCCAGATGTCAGGCCCCCTGGCACCACAGGCGAGGTGAAGGCTTCGATGCCTGTGGCCTCGTCTGCGACTGACAACGAGTCCCTTGTGGTGACGCTCAACTGGGAACAGGTCCAAGAGGAAGTGGGCAATGCTTCTTCCAGGATTGCCGCCTTTCTTGAGAGGGGACGATTTGTGGGTATGGAGGGCCGTGTAGTGACCATTGGATTTGCCAAGCAGGAGATGGCAGCCCGAGGGATGATCGAGAACCCTGAGAATATGGCGGTGCTCACATCGATCTGTGAACGATTGAGCAGTCAGACGGTTCGTCTGCGGATTATCGAATTTACGGAGTCGGATCCTTCAGGACCGACGATGGCGCAGATCAGGGCAGCGAAGGAAAAAGAACAACGGTTGGTCCTCTTCGAGCAAGCGCGGACCCATCCGGTCGTCAAGCAGGCGCTGGAAATATTCGGTGCAGAGCTCGCAGATGTCAGGTCGGTGTCGAGCCAGAAGGAGGTCGAGCAATGAAGAACCCGTTCGGCAATATGGGAAATATGTTGAAGCAAGCGCAGGCGATGCAGGCCCAAATGGCGAAGATACAGGAACAGGCCGCGTCGAAGACCGTGAGTGGGACGTCCGGCGGTGGCAGTGTGACGGTCACAGCCAATGGGGCGATGCAGCTTGTCGGTATCGTCATCGATCCCGAAGTGGTGAAAAGCGGCGATGTGGAGATGGTGCAAGATTTGGTCATGGCCGCGTCGAACGACGCACTCAGGAAGGCTCGTGAGATGATGGCGGATGAGATGAAGTCGGTTACCGGTGGGATGAATGTCCCTGGATTGATGTAACAGGTTCTCACGGTATGGCGGTTGATCAACAAGGATTACTCGTACGGTTGGTGCGCGAGTTAGTCCGTCTTCCAGGTATCGGTCAAAAAACGGCGCAGCGATTGGCATTCCATGTTTTGAAAGCCGAGCGCGAAGACGCGCTTCGCTTGGCCGAGGCGATTCGTGCCGTCAAAGACGGGCTCTCATTTTGCCGGCAATGCCGGAACATCGCCGAAGGAGAACTCTGTGAGTTTTGTCTCGATCCGAAGCGGGATCAGACCAGAATCCTGGTGGTGGAAGAACCGAGTACGACCTATGCCATCGAGCGGGCTGGAGCTTACCGCGGCTTGTATCATGTGTTACTCGGTGCCTTGTCTCCCTTGGACGGCGTCGGGCCGTCCGATATCAGAGCCGAAGAGCTGGTCGATCGGGTCAAGCTTGGGGGAGTTGAAGAAGTGATCCTTGCGACGAGTCCGACGATCGAGGGCGAGGCGACCGCCATCTATTTAACGAACCAACTGAAACCTCTCGGAGCCCGGGTCTCTCGTATCGCCTATGGCATCCCAGTCGGTATGGATATCGAGTATGCCGACGACGTGACGTTGCTGAAGTCGATCGAAGGCCGTCGAGACCTCTAGTAAAGCCGGGTGGGCGAGATTGACTGACGGGTCCATGCCGACCATTGACCCTCTCTCCAGGCCCCTGTTATAGTTTCGTTTGTTTCAGACGATTTTACCCCGTAAGCAGGTTGCAGTATGAAAGCAGGTTCTTCTCCCAAGCGCATTTCTCCCACTCCACCCGTGGCGAAATCTGTTACGGCCAAGCGCAAAGCCAAAACATCGACACAGGGGAAAAAGTACGCGGCGATTCGTCGTGACCTTGAACGGCAGCGCAAGGCGATGTTGGAGGAGGCAGTCGAAGGTTTGGCTAATCCCAATGGCCAAGAGGCGTTCCCTGATGTCAGCGATCAGGCGTCTGCGGAGGCCGAGCAGAATTTTTTGATGCGTATCCGTGAGCGCGAGCAACGGTTGATTAAGAAGATCGATGAGGCGCTTGCTCGAATGGACCAAGACACCTATGGCATCTGTGAGCGTTGCGAAGAAGAGATTCCCTATCCGCGACTGAAAGCCCGCCCAGTCACCACCCTCTGTATCAACTGCAAGACACTCGAAGAACAGGAAGAGAAAGCCCGACGATAGTGTTGGCAGACTGAGTACACTTCAGTTCTTCAAATCGGGTAGCGGAATCGCTAAACTTGACGCTTTCGTTTGAGTGGTAGGCTTTCCCTCCAAACGCACCCGCAGAAAATTCCCAATGCCGCTCGGCTTGAGCTTGGAGCGCGAAGAGGAGCAGGCCGTGCCGGTTAAGGTGATTGTACGCACACCAGCCCTCGTAGGTTGTGTCATGTCGTTCTCCCACTCTTCTATGCAGAATGATGGGGGAGGTCTCCCGCAAGATTGGGCAGGCGCTAACGATATTACATATTCGACACCTGGTAAGAGGATCGAGAGGAATGATCGGGAACGGGCTAGTGTTTTAGCGCCTTGACGCGTTGTTGGACAAGGACAATGCGACTGGTTTCATCGGGGATGCCTTCGACCAGCGCGAGATAGGTTTCGTACTCCGAGAGAGCCCGCTTAGGATTCGTGGGCTCGTAGGCTTCAGCTAAGTTGTAGCGGGCAATGGCATAGTTGGGGCGGAGCGTGACGGCCTTTTCGAATGAGGCGAGCGCGTTCGCCTTGTCTCCCAACTTGCGGTACACCGTGCCGAGGTTGTTCAGAATTTCTGGAGTATTGGGTCTGATGGCCAATGACTGAAGCATCTCCGCCTTGGCCTTTTCGTACTCTCCCTTCCCTTCCCACGCCAAGCCTAGTTTGTGATGGGCCTCTGCGAGCCACACCTTATTCGTAAAGCCGCTTGCAATGGCTTTCTGATAGGCGGTAGCCGCGGTATCGTAGTTCTGGGTCCCACAGTAGGAGAGCTGTGCCGTTTGGCCACGCGCGAATTGCTGGAGCGAAAGGAAGGGCTCCTTGTCCTCTGCGCCTTGACTGTCGACATGTTGCCCGGGCTTCTGACCGCTTGGATAGCGCAGCCGTTCCAAGAACTCACGTCGATAGGGTGAGAACAGTCTTACATAGGGGTCGATCGTCATAGAGGCCTGGAGCAAGGTTGGCTGCTCGCGCGTGCCGAGGACCAAGTACTGTGTCGTCGTTTTCTCGTCGCCGGTTTCGTACAGGGCGCTGGAATCCATGCTCGTCTTTGAGGACAGGTTTGCCACGTTGAGATAAAACTCCAATGTCGGCTTCAGTTGCGTTAAGGTGTGGCGGAGGACCGGATAGGGATTCAAGTCAAGCCCGGACGGAAAGGTAAAGACGGTTCCAACCAGCATGCCATCTTCATCGAAGAAGTAGGACTCGTCGCCATGCGACGGACTTCGGTCGGCAGGGAGAACCAACTCTTGCCCAGCGCCCCAGTCTTGTGGTGTAAGGGTTGAGGCAGGATGTGTCTTGAGGAAGCTGGACTTCGACGTACAGAGGGTTGTGGACTTCAAAAGGGCCAGATCGCTTTCAGACGGCGGGAGGATCGGTTTTCGAACCGGAGTGTCGCAGGCGTTCAGCAAGAGACTCAGCCCTAGCCAACAGATCACCCACAGTCGAAAGCGCACGGCGCGAAGCGTATGCGTATCACGTGAATTCCGACTCACGAAGGGAGCATACACGAAACGTGAAAGGGTTTGCCAACTGGGTGATATGGCAACGCCCGCTCTCGTGAGAGAAGCGGGCGTTGAGTGTGAGGACAATGTGTACGAAGAATTATCGTCGTTGGCTGTCCAGCATCGAATCCGCAGACGTATACCCGAAAAGATACGGCATCTTGCGGGGGAGTGCGTACATCGGTCGGTTCACACCATAATCCATCGCGACCCCTAGAGGGTGTAAGAGAAAACCGGCCCAGCGCCAGGGGTTATCGCTAGAGGCTGCTCCGGCCGCCACATCGGTGTAGACCAAGGATGTGGAGTCCATCACACTGTAGATGCTGGCCGGGGGGGCATAGCCTCCTCCGTCTGCATCGGTCGATGCTTGCTGCTGCTGGTTTCCGGCACAACCAACCGTGGTGGCGAGCAAGAGAATTCCCATGGCAAGAACTGTAGTCCTCATGATGGATGACCTCACTTGTCTGGACGGTTCAGAGTCGACGGTCTCTCGATAGACTGAAGTGTAGCCGACCTTCAGGATTCTGTCCAGGATTTGGGCGGTTCAGACAGTATCATGAACACTGTCGGTTTAGACTAGGGGTATGGGCCTGCAAGGAGGAGGTGGAGATTATGGTAGGCGATACTGGTATCGAACCAGTGGCCTCTTCCGTGTGAAGGAAGCGCTCTACCCCTGAGCTAATCGCCTACAGGCTGTAAAGTCTAGCACGGGGTTGTAAATCGGATCAACCGTGATGCCGTGCTACGGATAGCGAAGTTGCCTTGACATCGCCAAAACGCGGTTCCTACAATGCCAACGCTTTCAGCCGTTTATCACGGAGTTTTACCTGCATGCGCGACGACATTGTCATTATCGGGGGCGGTCTGGCCGGATCTGAGGCGGCGTGGCAGGCGGCCAATCGTGGAGCGAAAGTGACGCTCTATGAAATGCGCCCAAAAGAGATGACGCAAGCGCACAAGACTGGCGGTCTGGCCGAGCTGGTCTGCTCAAACTCGCTCGGCTCCGTGGATCTCTTGAATGCCCCCGGCATTCTGAAAGAGGAAATGCGCCGTCTTGACTCGCTCATTATTCGGGTAGCGGATGAAGTACGAGTGCCGGCAGGATCGGCCCTGGCGGTCGATCGCGAGCAGTTTTCACTCAAGATTACCCAAGCACTGGAAGGTCACCCGAATATTCGCATTCTGCATGAAGAAATCACCGAGATCCCAACGGACTGTCTCTGCATTGTGGCAACCGGTCCGCTGACATCCAACAAACTGTCTCAGGCGATTGGGCAACTGACCCACAGTAAACATTTGTATTTTTACGATGCGATCTCTCCGATCGTCGATGCCGATTCCATCAATATGGATATCGCATTTCTCGCGTCCCGTTACGGCAAAGGCGGGGACGACTATCTCAACTGTCCCATGGACGAGCCGGCCTACAATGCCTTCTATGACGCGTTGCTCACGGCGGAGAAAGTCCAGCCCAAAGAATTCGAAAAGACCGCCTACTTCGAAGGCTGTATCCCCATCGAGGTGATGGCCGAACGGGGCCGACAGACCATGCAGTTCGGCCCATTGAAGCCAGTGGGCCTTGAGAATCCCAAGACCGGTGCGCGAGCCTATGCGGTGGTGCAGCTCAGGACGGAAAATGCCCATCGCTCCTGTTATAACCTTGTTGGGTTCCAGACCAAACTCACCTATGGGGAACAAAAGCGGGTGTTTCGCATGATTCCCGGTCTTGAACAGGCCGAGTTTTTGCGCTACGGCAGTCTGCATCGCAACACCTTCATCAACTCTCCACAACTGCTGCGTGATACCCTACAGTTCAAGGCACGCGGCACCCTCTTCTTTGCAGGACAACTGGTCGGCGTCGAGGGCTATACAGATTCCGCCGCGATGGGAGGGCTGGCAGGGATCAACGCGGCCCGTGGTCTTGCAGGATTGCCATTGGTCACGCCGCCCCCCACCACAGCGCATGGCTGTCTTGTGTCGTACATTACGGCTACGGACCCTCGTCACTTTCAACCGATGAATACGAATTTTGGGCTCTTTCCTCCGCTTGCCACACCGACGAGAGACAAGGAGCGTAAACGACGGCTCACGGGACAACGGGCGCTTGAGGACCTGACAGCATGGATGACGCAATTCGAGCTTTCATGACGTTCCTTGAGATGGAACGTCATGCGTCGCACGAAACAGTGCGCAACTATGGTTCGGATCTCCGACAGTTCCAGACATTCATGGAGGTGGAGCATCCAGGCATGCCCATGCTCGATCCTGCCACAGTGCAAACGGAGTCCATTCGGGGCTACCTTCACTGGCTGAACCGCAAGCATGAAAAGAGCGCCTCGATGGCCCGAAAGCTCTCCTCCCTTCGCAGTTTCTACCGCTATCTGCAACGAGAGGGCACGGTCGGTCTTAATCCTGCTGAAGCCATCAGGATGCCAAAACAGCCGAAACATCTTCCACGCGTCTTGAGCAAGGACGACGCGGCAGCACTGATGGAGTTTCCTGCAGGTCAAGCAGGATCGTCGCTCCGCGACTCTGCATTGCTGGAGACGCTCTATTCGACTGGGGCTCGCGTGAGTGAACTCGTGGGGATCGATCTCGACGATCTCCAGGCGTCCGAGGGGCTGGTCCATCTGCGAGGAAAAGGTCGGAAGGAGCGCATTGTGCCGATCGGCGATGTGGCGCTACGGGCCATTCAGGCATATCTGGATCAGCAGCCTCTGATGAAGGCTCGATATCCGACGACGAAGCGTGTCGCGTCACCGATTTTTCGAAACAGCCGAGGGGGACGGCTCACGACTCGGAGCGTCGCTCGCATCGTGGCTCGCTATTCGAACCGGCTGGCCGGTGGCTCCGTGAGTCCCCATACGTTGCGCCATTCCTTTGCCACCCATCTTCTCGATGAAGGAGCCGATCTGCGGTCGATTCAAGAGATGCTTGGGCATACCTCCTTGAGTACGACACAAAAGTATACGCACCTGGCTACGGACCAACTCCTGGCCATCTATGATAAGACGCATCCTCGGGCAGGCCGACCGGCCGGCGCACGTGTCGTGAAGGACGATAAGCCATGATCGTTGTCATGGTTGCCGACGACCTTTTGTGTCAGGAAGGAGTCGCAAGACAAGCGAGAAGCAAACTTGCTCGCCCTGCATTTTTCGGGTACC
>DATHTZ010000774.1:0-2868 GCA_035462675.1 Nitrospiraceae bacterium
GTGTCTTGACCACCTGTGGACCGGCGCTGCCGAATGTAATTTCTGTGGCAGCCATTGATCAAACAGGTGCCAAAGCCAGTTTTTCGAACTTCGGCGCCACTTCGGTGCAGATCGCGGCTCCGGGAGTGAACACCAACAGCACCAAGCCCACCAGCAATACGACGACTCTCTTGTTCCATAACTTCGACTCGAATCCTACGGGGTTGGGCTATACGTTTAGCGGCATAAACAACTCCTGGGGTTTCACCAATACGGCATCCTTCAGCACTCCCACGAGCATGACCGATAGTCCAGCTGGAAACTATCTCAACAATACGTTCGCCATTGCGACCGGCCCGGCCTTCAGCACGGCAAGGCAGCGCGGCTGTCGGCTCGAAAGCCTGCTGCGCCTGGCAACACAAGTTGATGCTAAGGGGAATCCTATTGATGGGATTCAGACCGAGGTCTCCGGTGACGGCGGCGTCACCTGGTCCCCCGAGAGTCAGAATTTCGGTTCGACAGGAGGAGCCTTCGTCGGTCATACCATGGCAGACCTGCCGGATCGGAAAACTAATGCCCGGTATCGTTTTAGCTTCATTTCGGATGCGAGCGTCGTCGATGACGGAGTATATTTGGACGACGTCCGAGTCGATTGCGTGTCCGGCACGCCTAGCGCCACGACCGACTATCAGTTCTTAGCCGGCACATCGATGGCGACGCCTCACGTAACGGGAGTCGTAGGCCTTCTCCTTTCCGTCAACCCAAATTTGACCGTGGCTCAAATTCGAAACGCCATTCTCAACACGGGTGTTTCCATTCCGGCATTGAAGGGGGTCGTCTCCACGGGCCGCCGGCTGAATGCGTTCAATGCGCTGAACTCCATTGCGACAACATTTACCGTGACGGTGGTCGAGAACGGCACGGGAACGGGAACGGTCACGTCGACCCCAGCTGGGATCAATTGCGGGGGCGACTGCAATGAACGATTCCCTGGAGGAAGTACCGTGACATTGACGGCTACGCCAAGCGCTGGAGGGTCCGTGTTTGCGGGGTGGAGCGGCGGTGGTTGCAGCGGAACCGGCGCCTGTGCCGTGTCGACCACAGCCACGGTCACAGCAACCTTCGATCTAGCGGCGGTTCCACCTGGAAGTGTACCGGCGGCTCCGCCTGGAAGTGGAGGTGGAGGTGGCTGCACCATCGCGCAGGCCGGCACGAACGACGCTCTGATGCCGATCATACTTCTTATGACCATAGGGACATTGATATGGAGAGGTCGGCGTCGATTGTAGTCACGTGACATGCCATCAACCACATCACTCTTCTGCTGAGGTTTCCTGGGGCAACCTAGCCCGCATGATTCATGAAGTGTCTGCTGCGAGCGCGGATACGCCGCTATGACGGGCAGTCTTGCGGTTCAGCCTTTCAACATACGGCACGAGTATGCCTCAGGGTTTCAGCTCTCCGAGTGCCCATCACGCTTCGCGTCGAACCTTCATGAGGAATGCGGGCTAGGAAGCCTCGGGGAGATGTGAACACAACCACGCCGCATATCACGTCGGCACTATGCGAGCGGCTTGGCCTCAAAGCGGCGCCAGGCTTTTATCGTTCCACGATTTTTCTTTCCGGTCTTGCCATCGGGGCAGTCTTCTGGATTGTGTTGCCGTTCCTGGCGGTCGTCCAACCCTTGCCATGGCTTCGTATCTTATCCTTGCCCTTTCTCTTGGCGGTGCTCTGGCAGCCGATCGTCGAAGAACTTTTGTTCCGTGGATGCCTACAAGGATTGCTCTCGATTCGTGAATGGGGGCAGCGATCGTTGGTCGGAATCAGCATCGCGAATATCCTGACGTCTGTCGTGTTTACCGGCGCTCACATCGCGACACATTCGCTTCCATGGGCATTGTCGACGGTGTTCCCCTCGCTGCTGTTTGGGGTTCTTCGTGATCGTTCTGGTTCTGTTGTTCCTTCAATGGCGTTGCACATCGTCTACAATGCAGGTTATTTCCTGCTGACAGGGGGCTCATCCTTGGTCTGAGCACAGGGGTATGTTGAAAAAGAAAACTGGTGAAATTGCTGCGAGGGCGGCGAAGAGGGTATGGGGAAGGGTGCGGATTCCCCTAGCGGATCTCAAAGTTCATGGTTGTGCGCTGATTGTTGCGCAAGACATCAAGCTTCACGGCTCGCTCATTGCGAAGCTGCTGGAAGAGTGTGAGCATCGTGCCAGGATCACGAATGTCCACGCCATTGACCTGCTGGAGGACATCCCCGTACTTCAAACCGATTTTTTCATAAAAGCTGGACGGTGCGATATAGTCCAGACGGAACCCATTCATTGCTCCATTCACCATGTAGGGGACGGCTCTCGCCTGGGACAATAACTTTGGCAGATCACCCATGGCTTGTTCGACGTCTCTCCGATCGACCACGGCACGCAGTGGACTCCCGGGTGTTGGAGCTAGGGTTGATACAGCTGGTGTTGGGGCAGATGGGGGTTTCTCAATCTGCGAGGCGGCGAGTTCAAGTAACTCTTGTTGGTCACCTAGACGAACGACCATCCCATCTCGACGGATTTCGCTGATCTCGCCCACATCGGGAATGTGGTCGTGCAGACGAAAAAATAGTTGACGTTTGCTGGAAAGTTCTTCAACGATGGCTGAAACTCCCTCGTGATCGCCCATCACCACCCCCAGCAGCTTGAGCTTCGACGCCAGATTTAACGGGACAAGGGCAGGTGGCGAGCCGGATCCAGCGGTACTTATGCTGAGGGGGTCAGGCGGCAGGGGAAAGAGTCCACTCTTCCGAATATGCTCAACCATCGCCGGCACGGAGGCCCTCACCGTCGCCTCTCGGTTGGAGCCCGGTGATGGATCTACCAGCCCAACTGGAACAGAC
>DATHTZ010000775.1:0-2814 GCA_035462675.1 Nitrospiraceae bacterium
GGGTGGACAAACAAACTTTGTTCTCCTCAGAGCACTCTTCGAAAGCTCATTGGCGTTAAACTTTCTTCTCCAAGACAATAAATTTCACGAAGATCGTGGGGTTGCTTATTGGGCTGGTTATCGAATTGATCAATTGGAGACCAGATTGAAATATGATCCAGCAACTGCGAAAGGAATAGCCCTACAAGCTCTGATCGATGCGGACCCCGTATTAAGTCTTGCAACTTATCCGAGGAGAGATCTTAAAAATGAACGGGAAGAACTGGAGCGGGCTCTTCAGAGCCCGGCCTACAAACCTTCTTGGGAGAAGTGGCAGGAAGCAAAGAAAAAAAGCAGGCTCTTCAGTGGTATACCCTCTGCTCAGAGGCCAAAAATCTTCGTCAACTGGCCAGATTGCTCGGGCGAGAAGCTGAATACGAAATTCTCTACGGTTATTTATCCGGAGTCGCTCACGCTGAAGATGTGTTTTCTGGTCTCATGGACCGAGCCTCTGATAGATCCGTCACCATACATCAGATCCGTGGACCAGAAGTGAAATTGCACGAAGTTGCGATGATGTCAGATAATTTTCTCTTATATGCGCATCAATATATTGTCTCGACTTTTCTCACTTCAGATCCTGCAATGACTCAATTTTTCACCGAGTGGTATCTACAGTTTCGAACATTTCACATGTGGGACAAGAGAACTAGCCACTAGCAAAACATCTCCACGAGCACGATGCAGAGCCCCCCGAAGAGACCGTAACCAGTGCGCCAATGCTGGTTCAAAGAAAGGACAGGAGGAACTCGCCCGGCGCTACCTCCAGGCGTCCGGGTGGGGAGCAGCCCACAGGCCCTCTTGCCCTCTCGTGCCTCCTTTTCTAGCCCTTCCAGGATCGTAGTCCCTGACGCATACTTCCGATACCACCAGCACCAGATGTCTTTGACCCTCGTGTGATTGACGCCATCGGGCCGCGATTCAGCAACCTATGTAGCCTTCTTGGGCTCGCCCCAGTAGCTTGGCTGGTAAGGGAATGGGATTTCGATCCCTTTGGCATTGAACGTGTTCCTGATCCGCCGATTGATCTCTCGACCCACCCGCCATTGTTTGTGGGGCTCGGTCTTGATGCGACACTTGATCATCACGGCAGAGTCCTTAAATTGCTCCACACCCAACATCTCCAGCGGCTCAAGAATATCATCTGCAAACCGAGCCTCCCGACGCAACTCGTCAGCAATCTCCTGCAGGACCCCCATCACCTCATCGACGTTCTCTCGGTACGCAACTCCGATATCAAACAGATAGTAGGAGTAATCTTTCGTCAAGTTCTTCACCTTATCGATAGCCCCGTTAGGGACCACGTGAAGATTGCCGGATACGTCACGGAGTTTGATGGTTCGCAGTTCAACTTCTTCGACCAGTCCTGCCACCCCCGCGACCTCAACCACATCTCCTACCCGAACAGAGTTTTCCCAGAGGATAAAAAATCCAGATATCAGGTCCTTCACCAGGCTTTGGGCTCCGAACCCAATGGCCAATCCACCAAGACCTGCCGCCGCCAACAGTGGCTTCAGGTCAACGCCCGCCTCAGAAAGGATCATCGTCATGCCGACGAAAAGGATCACAATGCGCACAACATCCCTGACGATGTGCGTCAACGTATGCGCTCTCTTGATTTGGCCATGAATAGGAAGCGTGCCCTCATAAAGACTGCTGAGTTTCGCCACGCCCCGCTTCAGCAGAGCCAACAAGACGAGCATGGCCACTCCGATCAGCAGTACGCGTAAGCCCGAAGTGATGGCCCATTCGAACGACCGATCAATGAACCGCGTGAAATAGGATGCCGCCATATCACACCTCCTCTCAAGTGAACAAGTTGCGTCGTTGCAGACAAGTTGTCCGTGTACCCACCGTCGGTACCGTACGCTTTATCAGCTATCTGCCCATAAAAGCATTGGGCTTTTTCTATTCGGCTCACTCGGTCCATTGATTGCAAAGTGAGCATAGAATTCCATGTATGCGTTTTTTACAGGAGGCTCCATGGTACCTATTCCAAAGATTCGGTGTCATGTCGTGTGGGGCATATCGATGAAACTCCCAAGATGGGCAGCTTCATTGGTCGGGGAGATCGCATTGGGGCGAAAGTGCGCGAAGTGAATGATCAGGAGCACTGCTGACTATTCGCGCGATTGAATAATGATAGTCTGAGAACGAAGAAGGCAGGCCAATAGGAGCGAAAGCAGAACACGAGGTTTGCAACGGACGAATGGGCTTTATTCCTATTTCACGGAAGAGGCCCACAATGATGTCCATTTGACCAGGGCGTCCCAGATGCTGGGACTGCCGTAAGTCTCACGAGACTCTCGGTGGATCACGCGGATTTCCGAGAGCAGGATGCGGGTGTGCCCAGCACGGCGGCTCTCGGGCCGTGAACGCCACGCGTAATAGCCCGCCGCCGAGACGGCGAGTGTGCGGCACATGAGCCGGATGGGATCGCGGCGGCTGTGCTCGCGAATCGCGCGATATTTCATCGAGACTCCCTCGCGAAGCCCGCCGCCGCACGTTGTAAAAAATCCCGTTCCTGGATCACTCGCGCCAACTCCCACTTCACGCGTCTGAGTGCCTCCGCCTCGGTGCGCTGGGCAGCCCGTGTCGTGTCGTGGGCTTCGGCTTGCCGATGCTGGGCGCACCAACGATACAACATGTTGTCCGAAATCCCCAGGTCCCGAGCCACCTGGGCGACGGGATGGGCGGACTCCCGCACCACCCGCACCGCCTCCCGCTTAAATTCCTCGGTATACTGACGTCGAGTTTCTGCTGGCATGATCACCT
>DATHTZ010000776.1:0-2419 GCA_035462675.1 Nitrospiraceae bacterium
CGGGTTCGAGCTGGTCCTAATTGCCTTTCAGTCAGGCGCTGAGGTATTCTGATACCTATGAGATTGGAGGGGTGATGATTACGCCAGATGTCCTGACAGAATATGTGCGCAACACGATGCCGGATGCTGCGGTCACGGTCTCGGATCGGACCGGTACGATGGATCATCTCAAAGTCGTGGTGATCTCTGCCGCCTTCGCAGGGAAGAATTTGTTGGATCGGCATCGAATGATCTTTCAGGCGTTGGATGCCCCGATGAAAGACGGTCGGATTCATGCGCTCGAAATAACCGCTAAAACCACCGATGAAGCTTAGGAGGCCGACCCATGGCAGATCCCATTCAAGAAGAAATTGACAAGGAAGTCGCTGCGCACAAGATTTTGATCTACGGCAAGGGCACCAAGCAGATGCCGATGTGCGGATTCACGAGAGAGACGATTCAGTTCTTCGACAAGTACGGGTACCCATTTGAACTCATCGATGTCCTGTCTCAACCGGCCAAGCGAGAGGCGCTCGCAAAAATGACCAACTGGCCGACCCTTCCCAAGGTGTTTATCGACGGGCAGTTTTATGGCGACACCGATGTGCTCGATCCGATGGCCGCCAAAGGCGAAATAGAGCCACTGCTGAAAAAAGCGTTCGGGAAGTAGGCCGACGGGCGGAAACTCCGCCGCCTGCACCTTCGAGGGCACCCAACAAGCCCTTGCTCGCTCGAAGCCCGTAAACTCGTCCAAAGCGACTCAGACAGTACGCGCTTCGCCGTTGCTCACGAAGAGCAACGGTCGCGAGCGGCGGCAAGTTGTGTCCCGCCCTCTTCGGTGATGGCGGCCTCCGTTTCCGCCCGTCAGCCTGTTCCGTAGATCTCAGCAGCGGTGGGAGAGAAAAAAGTAGAGAAGACAATCTGTTCGCGGAATGAGCACGCCCATACTCCTGCCTTGTCGAGGTCCATCACATATGGTACACTTCTTTTCGCACATAAAACATGAGATCAGAACACCATGCCCACAACAAATCCTCGCGTTAACGTTGTCCTGGAAGAGCCAGTCTACGAAGGGCTCCGCCGCTGGGCTAAGCGAGATGGCGTCTCGCTGTCGCTCAAAGTGCGAGATCTCGTCAAAGATGCGCTGGAGGCAGAAGAGGACCGAGCGCTTGCCGACTTGGCGAAAGATCGAGAGCAGACGCTCGACCGGAGCAAGGCCATGACGCATTCGCAAACTTGGGCACATCTCAAGCGATCGAGACGCTAAGTGCCCTTCGAGCTTCGTTACCATCCCGCCATTGCTGATGAAGACATCCCTCGCATCCCACAAAACCTCCATCGGAGAATAGCCGCTGCAATCGAGTCGCGACTGACTCAAGCCCCCCACCAGTATGGGGCTCCCCTTCGCAAAATCCTGAAAGGCTACTGGAAGCTTCGTGTTGGAGACTATCGGGTTGTATACAAGATCGAAGAGAATGAGGTGTGGATCCTAGGAATTCGGCACCGCAAAACAGTGTACGAAGACATCCTGCAGAGACTCAGTGAGCGGGGGTAGGCACTCGCTCATGCCAGACCTTTGGTTTTACCTCGCCCACAGCTCCTTCGCGCCGAAACAGCCGTAGCCACCGTGCGTCGTATCGCTGCCGGGACGTCGCGCAGGCACCGCTGAAGCTCAGAATGCTCAACTTTTTCTGACCTTCGCGCAACCTTGACCCCAGCCTAATCTTAGCTGCTGGGACCCTGCTTGTGATAAGGCGATCCCGTCTTGCAGCTCGAGCAGGACTTGGCTATCATAGCCTATGGCATCCCTTGATCGCATTAGTATCGATCCGACGATTCGATTCGGCAAAGCCTGCGTCCGTGGCACTCGACTTACTGTCGGCGAAGTGCTGGGATATTTGGCAGGTGGCATGTCTGAAGCAGAAGTCCTGTCAAGTTTTCCTCAACTCACACACGAAGATGTGTTGGCCTGTCTTGCCTATGCCGCTGAACGCGAGCGTCGCACCCTGTCGATTCCTGCCGCTTGAGGGCCTGTGCGGCTGCTGTTGGACGAAAACCTTTCCGAATCTGTTCTTCCCGCGATAGCCGACTTGTATCCCGAGTCACTCCATATTCGCCTGCTTGGTGCCGGAGGAGCCTCAGATGATATGGTATGGCGGTTGGCAACGGAGCATGGCTGTGTGTTAGTCACGCGCGACGAGGATTTCCTTCG
This sequence comes from Nitrospiraceae bacterium, assembly GCA_035462675.1. Lineage (GTDB taxonomy): Bacteria > Nitrospirota > Nitrospiria > Nitrospirales > Nitrospiraceae > Palsa-1315. Next base: position 2,192 of record DATHTZ010000776.1, read on the forward strand.
CCTGAGCATTGTTCGCGGCGCGCCGCCGAAGGCTGTCTGGCTTGCTATGGGCAACTGTTCCAATCAAGAGGTCATTCGTTTGTTGAGAACACGTCGTCAAAGTATTCAAGAGTTCTGTGGTCATGAGCAAGCCACCTTCTTGACCCTCGGCTTCTAGGAGATCGTAGGCGATGAAGTGATGGAGTGCAATAGGACTAGCTTGGGGGTCGTCATCTCCGCTCGCGAAAC
>DATHTZ010000777.1:0-4468 GCA_035462675.1 Nitrospiraceae bacterium
CATGATCTCTTCGGACAGATATCCGACTCAGGTACTATTCGGTGCGAGTTCGGGCCGCTTCCGCTCCTACCAGGCACCTATTTCCTGAATGTGGGATTCTATCCTACCGACTGGTCACACGCCTTCGATTACCATTGGCAAATGCATCCATTACACCTAACGGGCGACTCGGCCGCCTACCGAGGAGTAAACGGTATCGTAGCCCTTGATCATCGTTGTTCCATAAAGACATGAGATCTTCCGCTCTGCATGACCCCAAATTGTTCCGACTCCGGCTGTCGGAAGCTGCCTCTATCCGTTGCCTAACTCTGTTGGTAGCAGGAATATTGTTGGTGACAGGGGTTCGTTTCTCTGAATCAGCAATCGCAGCCGAGTATTACATCAGTAAGGTGGGCAACGACGCACACGATGGTCTGACACACGTTAGTTCATGGGCCACCCTTGTGCCCGCAAACCAGGTGAAGCTGTCACCCGGTGACCGTATTTTTCTTGAGGGAGGCAGCACATTCGCTGGACCTCTACTCTTCGACTTGGAGGACCACGGAACCAAAGAAACCCCGATCCTCGTGACGTCGTACGGCGAGGGCCGTGCCACAATCAATGCGGGAATCGGGGCAGGAATAGTCGCAAAAAACACCGCTGGCATTATCATTTCTAAAATCAACATAATCGGACGTGGTCAGAATGACAACAGATCTGACGGGATTAGTTTTTATAATAACCTCCCTAAGGAGACAAAATTGGAGAGGATTGAAATCGACGAGGTCGAAATTAGCGGATTTGGCAGCAATGGCATTTCTATCGGCGGATGGAACGGCGAAAACGGTTTTAAGGACATCCGGATCACTCGTGCTATGATTCATGACAACGGGATGAATGGTTTCATCACGTATGCGCAACAGCCATACTCACATGAGCATGTGTATGTCGGACATGTAGAATCCTTCAACAACTCTGGTAGCCCAAATGCCTCTCCACACCCAAGTAGTGGGACGGGAATTGTGCTGGGCGGTGTCAAGGAAGGAACCATTGAGTGGTGTGTTGCGCATCATAATGGCTGGTTGGGCGACGCGGGCATCGGGATTTGGACCTACGATTCGACTCGTATCATCATTCAGCGGAATGAGTCTTTCGACAATCATACGGCCGGATTGCACGATGGAGGCGGGTTTGCGTTGGATGGTGGGGTCACGGACTCGGTTCTGCAATACAACTATTCACACGATAATGACGGAGCGGGATACGGGCTCTTTCAATACCGAGGTGCCCCACCATGGTCGAAGAATAGGGTTCAGTTTAACCTCAGTATCGATGACGGACGTAAGAACGGCTATGGTGGAATCCATGTTTGGAATGGCGGATCGGGCCTCAGCCATGCCGATATTAATGAAAATCTGATTGTCATGCGCACATCTTTGGAGGGGACCCCGAGCGCCCTTACCCTCGATGCCGTAGCAGAAAGCTTTTCCGTCCACAACAACATGCTCATGATGTTTGGGGATGCGAATGTGGTCACTATAATACCAATGCAGCGCCAACTGAGTTTTGTGAATAACCGGTGCTGGTCCCAGAAACATTGGGGCTTTTGGGCTCACGATTCCGATAGTGACCAATGCCAGACCCATCACATCTTTTAAGCCCTAGTGCATTGGATGCGCTGACCGATTACGCTTTGGCATCGAAGAACCATGAGAAGTTATTCCTTTCAGGAAGCAGTGGTTTTTGATTTATTAAATGCCGACTTATTGTCTAAGGCGCCGGTCATATTTTTTGCTGATACTAGGTCGAACTTGTCTAATGCCGCCATTGGCTACCTCTCCCCCTTTCAGGGGTTGGCCAGTGTATGGGGTATAGGTTTATAAACTAGGCTCGCTTATTCGGTCATGGTGCAGGAGCTGAGGGCATAGAGAGCATATGGCCACGGCGGTCATTGACATCGATTTTGAACAGATTCCCGAACAACTCTCGGGTCTCCATAAGTACACCAAAGCGCTTGTGTTGGTCAGGCTCCGTGGTCGGCCAATCGGCCAATCCACATTCACAATTACCGACGGACGCATCTCCGGGACTCTACTGCGCGATAGGTTGCTCAATATAGGTGCAAGGCCCTATTGGGAGCAGTATCTTCATGATTATTTGGCGTGGGACCCAGAGCATGAAACGGGATTTGTTCCACCGACAACCACAATCGCGATCTGTACTCGTGACCGCCCGGAAGATCTCGCTCGGTGTCTCCAGGCAATAAGTCTTCTTCCTGATGCTGGCCAAGAGGTGTTGGTCATCGACAACTGTCCTTCGACGGACGCGACACGTGACATTGTTGCGGGCCAGCGAGGGGTCCGCTATGTTCGAGAGGATCGCCCAGGTTTAAACAACGCTCGAAACCGGGCGTTGAATGAATCTTCTCATGAAATCTTGGCGTTCGTTGACGACGACGCGGCTCCCGATTCAGGGTGGCTTCGTGCGCTCCTGCACAATTTCGAAGATCCCCTGGTCTACTGCGTGACGGGCCTTACGATGCCTCTTGAGTTGGAAACAGATGCTCAAGAAATGCATGAACGATGGAGCCCATTTGGGCGTGGTTATAAACGTAGGGTGTTCGACGGTGTACATTGCAATCCACTGGCCGCAGGCCAGGTGGGTGCCGGGGCAAACATGGCCGTTCGTCGACGTGTTTTTGAAGATCTTGGACCTTTTGACGAGGCTCTTGATGCTGGAACTATTACCCGTTCCGGTGGCGATACCGAAATGTTCGCTCGCATCCTTATTAACGGGCTCCGGATCGTGTATGAACCGAAGGCGCTGTGTTGGCACCGTCATAGGCGAACGTGGGAGGAACTTCGCAAGATGTTCTATGGGCATGGAGTCGGAGTCTATGCATTTCTTGCGAGAACGCTCTTTATTCAGGGTGAATTTGGGTCACTCAAGATAGCCTGGGATTGGTTCCGTTATGACCAACTCCCCTCGTTGGTCCGATCACTGCTTGGTCGGCCGTCGAGCAGACCGCTAGACCTGATTTTAGAAGAACTCAGAGGATGTCTAGCTGGCCCTTGGGCCTATCGCACTTCGCGCAAAAATTCTGGCAGAGTGCAAAGTTGATCTTATGACTGTGAAGGATCTTGCACATCGAGTCAGCGTGATTATTCCGACGCACAACAGGCGCGCGTCATTAGAGAGAACGCTACGCGCTCTGTGCCGACAGAGTTATCCCTTTGCTCTCATGGAAATCATCGTTGTGGCCGATGGTTGCCAGGACGATACGCCTGAGATGCTTCGCACGTATGCCGGACCGTTTCTGCTGCATGGCCTCACGCAGCCGCAGCAAGGGGCAGCGACCGCCAGGAATTATGGCGCGGCAACGGCGACAGGCAGCATTCTCATCTTTATAGACGACGATGTCGAGCCAGCCCCGCAATTCGTTGAGGCCCACGTCTCTGCCCATCGAACAGGCAAGGGGTTCGTGGGTATGGGATATCTTCCGGTTAAGTTAGCCCGAATCGACTTCTTCTCCCTGCTAGTGCGCTCATGGTGGACCGACCAGTTTCAAGAAATGCGCAAGCCCAGCCATCGCTTTCTCTATCGTGACTTGTTTAGCGGAAACTTTTCTCTTGAGGCAGATCTCTTTAGAAAGGTGGGAGGATTTGATCCTTCGATTCCTCGACGAGAAGATTACGAGTTGGGAATGCGTTTGATGAAAGCAGATGCGAAGTTTATGTTCCTGCCGGATGCCGTCGGCTACCATTACGAAGTCGCCGATGCGAAGGGGAGCTTGACCAGAGCCTACCAAGAAGGTCGCGGCGACATCCTCATGGGGTTTCGTCACCCTGAGTTACGCCCGACCTTCCATCTTAGCCGCTTTCAGGAGGCTCCGAACCTCAGAAACCGTATTGCACAGGTCCTTGCCTTTAAGTACAACGCGCTTGGCGATGCCATTGCTTCTCTGCTCTGCCGGCTGCTCGTGGTGCTTGAGCGGTTGTGCCTACGCAGCCTCTGGCGCAGGATTTTTCAGGGCTTGCGCACGTATTGGTACCTTCGCGGTGTGAAGGATGAACTGAGAACACGAATGGGTCTGATCAAGTACTTGCAAGAGGGGCCAGCGCACAGTCACCCAGATGATGTTGAAATTGACCTGGATCTCAGCCAGGGGCTGGAACTGGCAGAGCATAGGCTGGATGAAGAAAGACCCGCGGGAGCCAGGATCTTCTACAAACACAATGTGATCGGACATCTTCCGCCACAAGTCGGCGCAGAACGGCTCAAGGGTGCGCATCTACGAGCAATCTTGGCTACCGATTTGTCATGGCCGTTTCTGAGGACACTCATTATGAAGCACGCGATAGAGCCGTTGGATCCTAAGTTTAATTTGCCCACGATCTGCCGGCGATAACGGTCTTATTAAGAAAGAATCACATGCCAGGGAAAGTATGCGACATAGACATTGCGGAAACGATCGCGCCCATTTGGGGAG
>DATHTZ010000778.1:0-3793 GCA_035462675.1 Nitrospiraceae bacterium
GAGTTCGGCGGCTCCGAAGTAATTAACGCGTATCTCACGGGAGGCGCCGGAGGTCCGAATAAGATTGTCGGCGACTATATGTGGAAAAACCAACGTCCGGCATTTGCCAACGCTGGGCAATGGGGTCTCTTCAAGGTATTGCCGATTGATGATTCGCGGATTCTTCCGTTGATGCCCCAGGTTCCGCCAACCAAGACGGCAGAGAGTGAGAATGGCGGGGCCGTGTCGCGAACGTCGACAGGTGGACGGTAAGAACGACGATGGCGTCGGCTTCTTAAAGTAGCGAAGATCCTGCGGAATGGGTGAGGGGCGGTTATGATCGCCCTGACTATGGGGGGAGTAGATATACTCCCCCCATCTATTTTATTCCTAATGGTGGAGAGCATGACGATACATAGGTGGCGTATTGTAGCTTCGATCTGTCACTCGATCGTTCTAAGCATTGTTGTGATATCTCCGATCGCAGCCTGGGCATACGAGGAAGCGACGGTAGCGAACGGTGGCACGGTCACCGGGACCGTGCAGTTTTTTGGTGAAGCTCCGCCGCCCATGCCGTTCGAGCTTCGCCGATATCCCGACCGGGTCTATTGCGGGGCATTATCCGATGGGTCTGGGTACCGGCTGCTTCGAGAAGTAGCCGTCGGAGCGCAGCAAGGTTTGAAAGATGTGATCGTGACGATTGAAGGCATTGAAAAAGGCAAACCGTTTGAATTTACAGAAACGAAATTGGAGGCGAACATCTGTCAGTTCGTTCCATTTGTTTCGGTCATGCGAGAGCGCCATCCTCTGACGGTGACGAATCAGGATGAGGTCTCGCACGATTTGCAGATTTATGAACGGGACTATGACCATGTGTTCATCATGTTTCATAGGCCGGCTCTGACCAAATCTGGGACGAGCGACGTCATCCGTTTCACCGGAAACCGCCGCAGCGTCACCATGCAATGCGGCATGCATCCTTTCATGCAGGGACATGGGCTTGGCGTCGAGAATCCGTATTACGCGATCACTGGTCCGGAGGGGACCTTTGAGATCAAGGATCTTCCGGCAGGCACGTATCGGATCAAGGCCTGGCATCCGACCCTGGGAGAGAAAGTGCAAGACGTGACTGTGGCGGCGAACGGCACCACATCGTTGGGATTCAGGTTTTGAGTTGAACTAACCATGGTCTGTTCTCGATATCTTCATGCGGTGGTGATTGCTGTATGTGTCGGTGTGATGGGTGCTCACACGGTCGCTGCCGAAGTCGTATCGACACCAGCGGTCAGCCGTGTCGAAGTGGTATTGGCGAGCCAGTACAAGAACCAGGTCGCCACATTGACGCAGGAATTTGCGCAAGCGGGGATGCCGAACGTCCACTTTCAATTCTTTAGGCAGGGACTCCCTCCAAAAAATATCGGTCTGGGCCGAGAAGTTCCGGCTGACAAGGCACGAGAGGCGATCAGGTTGGCGCTGAAATACAACCTCGGGGTGGGGATTCTGCTTCCGGAACGACTCTTCCCTCCACGATTTGTCACGATCGCATCATCGAACTATGACGACACGGTCGAATATCCAATCGATCAGGCCTCTCTCGCTCAACTACAGAATGAAAACCTGACCACAGAAGAGTTTCACCGTCTCTACAAGGGTCTGACATCTCTCCCACTGCCACCAAAGGGCCGATATAATCCGTAGTATTTACGAGAGTTCGTGACACCAGCCCAGATGCCCTAGCAATGTGGGCGCATGGAGGCCAGGGACTGGCTCTGCACTCTTAGGCGATTGCACTGAAATCTTTGTGAGTCATAAGGGTGAAGGAGGAGATGTGAGATTAGTTCAGATGATGAGAGGCAGGAGTATACCGACTCTTATGCTGGTGGGCTTAGCCGCCCTGTGGTTTCCTATTGTCTCAGATGAGAGTCCTGCACACGCAGCAGAGTCATCTAGTACTAGTCTGCAAGAGCAGGGAGACGGTCTGATGAAGAACGTCGAAGAAATGGTGGCGCATGGTGGAATGGGAGATGCCAAGGCCATCGTCCATCATTGTGGAGAGGCAATACGTTTTGCTGAGAAACTCATCAAGCAACTCTCAGCATCAGATCCCCATCGGGCCGATGCCATGACTTCCCTCAATGAAGTGATCAGGCAATGCAACCGTGTATCGGATATCGGCATCCATGCCGACCCAGGACAGCTTCTCAACCCAGCAACCAAAGCCCGCGCTGCTGCGCAGCAGTCGATAAAGTTGCTTGGGTTAACCAGGACGAACAAAAGCTAGACTAGCGGGGCGGGCTGAAAGCTGAAGTGTTCGGGACTTCGAACCTGGAACTTCAAACTTCGTGTCGCGCCACTCTCGCATGTCGCACGCAATTCGTGCGGACCGGGCGGTTTCACCCTCTTGTTTCGATTGACAGGATACGGTAGGATTTTATATACATACACGGTCCCAGATCAGATGGGCTAGGCTATTGTCGATCGAGCACACCAGAGAGGAAGCTATTCCCACCTTTCTCTCATCGGGCCGGTGGATAAAGGTAGGGAACAAGCTAGGAACCAAGGTAGATCGTTAATCACAAGTCACAAGGAGGCAGTCCCATGAAGAGTGCACTATCAATCATATTTGGCGTGGCAGCCGTCGCGTTCGTCGCGACGCCTCTCACCTCGTTTGCAGGCGGAACGATTTCCGGTAAGGTGACCTATGCCGGAAAGGCCGAGCAAAAGGAGTTTTTGTTCTCGAAATTCCCCAATCCCAAGTTTTGCCCCCAGAACCCCCATAAGGAATTGATGGATGGGGATAAGCGGTTTTTGAAGACCATCGAAGTCGGTAAGGATGGCGGCTTGAAGCATGCGGTGGTTGCTGTCATTGACGTTGAAGATAAGGCTTTCGTCGATGGGTATCAGGGCACGGAAGTGGTTGCGGAATTCTGCGAGTTCCTGCCGTTTGCCGGTGTGGTGGTGAATAACAAGTCCTTCAAGGTTGAGAACCATGACGCCGATCCGGATGACCCCAAGTCGGTCCAGGGGGTGCTCCACAATCCGCATAGCTTTGTGGTGAAGGGCACCAGCTCAGCCACCGGTTTTAACATCGGTTTGGCTAAGAAGGGTGACAAGCTCGACAAGCCAGTGGTGTTCCGCGGTGGTGCAGAAAAAGATGGGTTCTATCGTTTGCAGTGCGACCAGCATGAGTTCATGCAGGGCTATTTTCTTCCGGTGTCGAGCCCGCACTTTGCGGTTGTGAAGGACGATGGCTCCTTTGAAATCAAGGATGTACCGGCCGGCAAGCACAAGGTGGTGGCCTGGCATCCGTTCGCCGCTAAGGGAAAGAAAGTGGAGTTCGACGTCGATGTGACTGATGGAGGAACTGCCAATCTCAAGGCTGAAATCAAGTAAGCGGGTATTGGTTTGAGCGGGAATAACCCGCAATCGAAGGGCAGCGGAGTAATCTGCTGCCCTTCGTGTTTTTCCTGGCGGTTTCAGCATTTCTGCTGCCTTGCCTTTCAGTTTCCAATCTAGGTAAGATGCCAAGTTTCAAAGCGATTTGCTTGAGGGGCGTGGTGTGTCACGAGAACTTTCGCTCGCGGAAATCTTTCAGCTTGGGTACTACTGGGAGACGAAAATCTTGCTCACGGCCGTCCGGCTGGATGTATTTTCCGCATTGGACGGAAAGCGAAAAACGCTCTCCGAAGTGGCCGATCGTCTCGGCGTTCATGCGCAGACGCTGGGACTGCTGTTGAATGCCCTTGTCGCGATGCGACTGTTGGAAAAGGACGGGGATTTCTATGGGAATTCGACGACCGCAGCCACTCATCTG
>DATHTZ010000779.1:0-2443 GCA_035462675.1 Nitrospiraceae bacterium
CTTTCTTCTCAGCCGTGGAGTATTCCACGGCGGGAGCCCCTCATTCAAAATTCAACGGACCTCAATATATCCTCAGCTTCGTTCTCGCTTCGATCAGAAGCTCAACGTACCGAAGCGTACGCCTGGCCTCTTCGCTCGCTGCGGCCTTTTTGATCATCCTGCTTGCTAACCGAAAGACCAGGCTGTCTTCCGGAGATGACAGGGCCTGCTTACATCGATGCGACTCCCCTTTCGCTCACGCGTCGGTCCCATGGTTTGTCAGCCAGCCTTGATCGGCAAAGCTGACATAGCGCCCATCGCCAACGATGAGATGGTCAAGGACCCGAATGCCCAGGACTTCCCCTGCCGACACCAATCGTGCCGTCAGGGCACGATCTTCCTGGCTCGGCGTCGGGTCACCGCTGGGATGGTTATGCAGAAAGATTACGGCTGCCGCTGACTCTTTTACTGCAAGTGTGAAGACTTCGCGCGGATGAACAATGCTGAGCGTCAAACTACCTTCCGATACCGTTGTATCACGCATGATGGCATGCTTTGCATCTAGTAACACGACTTTGAAGACTTCGTGACGGAGGTCGCGCAAAGCCGGATGGTAATGGGTGAAGAGGTCGTGGCTGGATGTGATTTTTGTTCCTTTGGTCAGCGGGCCAGCAAGGGCACGCTTCCCCAATTCAAGGGCAGCCTTCAGTTGGGCTGCTTTGGCCTCGCCGATACCTGGAACTGCGCAGAGCTCTTCGATTCCACATTGCGCAAGCCCAGCCACGCCCCCGAGTCGGTCCAGGATATCCATCCCGACTTGCACTGCTGAAGATCCGTGACGACCAACTCGAAGGAGAATGGCCAGGAGCTGGGCATTGGTGAGCGCCTCTGGTCCCTGAGTGAGTAGCCGTTCTCGCGGCCGTTCCGTTTCAGGCCATTGAGCAATGCCTTGCCCTCCTTTCTTGCGAGCCACTCATCCTCCTAGGACAAAAAATGACACTCTGAACATTATCGTACTCGCGTTCACCCCTCGGTAGCGTCTCACAAACAAATACGTATCATCTAAACTGTTGAAATTACGTATAGCGACAATTTGGTGCAGTACTTGCTTTGGAACGACCGCAGCAGTGCACAACAACCATGGGAGGGTTCGATGGAATGTCCGAAGTGCAAAGGTCTCATGATGCTCGAGCGATTCTCCGACTTCTTCTTAATTTTCTATGCCTGGAAATGCATCAATTGCGGCGCCATTATCGATCGCACCATTTCAAATAATCGGCAAAAAAGCTTGGCCGCGCGCAAACCCCAAGCAGTGGTGACACCATAGAACGATTGAGCGTTGTCGCTATACTGATCGACCCTCTTGATCTCCAGATGGTCGACGCTGCTGCACTGATGCTCCATCCCCTGCGTCTTACATCGCCATGGCACTGGGCGTCATTATAGCCGCGGGTTCTGGAGTCGTCAAAATACTTCCATTCCTCTCGCCAACCTTCCTCGCTTCAGCCGTACTTGTCTTGACCCCTTCAAAAACGCTGTGTTAGAGTGAAAACTTCCGAAACGCCTCTCACCTGAATATATGCGTGTTATTGCTGGATCCCACCGGGGTCGCCGATTGAGTGGGCCTCAAGGGACTACACTGCGCCCCACATCGGACAAGGTTCGCGAGGCCATTTTTTCAATTCTTGGGACTCAGGTATGTGGAGGACGCTTTCTTGATTTGTATGCAGGTACGGGAGCTGTTGGGATCGAAGCGCTGAGCCGCGGAGCCTCAGCCGTCACGTTTGTCGAATCAGACCCTACGGCTGTGCAACTGTTACAGAAAAATCTACGGGCCTGTCAGTTGCTCAACCGTGCGAAGATACATGTAAGACAGGCCTCTGTCTTCCTCGAGCGGAAAGATTGGTGGGATAGTCCCTACGATGTGCTCTTTGCGGATCCGCCGTATGCCGCGCTGGAAGAATTAGACATCCTCATCCATGCCTGGAGGCCCGGGCTGTTGTCGGAACATGCTGCCGTGATGATCGAACAAGACTCGCATGCCGAATTGCCTGCATTGATCGACCATGCCGCACTTGTACGGCGATATCAGTATGGCGATACGGCACTCTATCTCTATGGCGTATCCACCTCCGTGCCGACTGCATTATGAAAATCGGCATCTATCCGGGAACCTTCGATCCCATTACCCACGGACATACCGATATCATCACCCGAAGCTTGCGCGTGTTTGACAAAGTGGTCGTCGCGGTTGCGCCCAATCCATCGAAGCATCCACTCTTCACCCTGACCGAGCGGCTGGAGATGATCAAGATCGTCATGAAGGAGATGAAACAGGTCGAAGTGACCCACTTTGACGGCTTACTCGTGGACTATGTCCAGCGGTACGGTGCCCATGCGATTATCCGTGGCTTACGGGCAATCTCTGACTTCGAACATGAATTTCAGATGGCCCTTATCAATC
>DATHTZ010000780.1:0-4080 GCA_035462675.1 Nitrospiraceae bacterium
GCTGTGCCCGTTCGGCCAGCGTTTTGTCGCCGCCCAGCGCGGCCAGCGCCACTTGGGCTTTGAACACCGCTGAATGCGTCCGTCTCGTTCGTGTTGCCATCGTCTGCTCCCTTTCATCGCCCAGCAGGGCCATCAACGGTATCCGATCCTCCACTGACCGGCTTGTTCAAATTTCCGGGGCCACTTCTTTAGACCTCCTGATCTCTATGACACCACTTAACCTTCTTTCCGCTTCCGCACCAGCACGGAGAGTAGGGGCCAAATGATGAGAGACGACTGTCGAGTTGTAACTGGAGTAAGGCCAGCTTCTTTTGAATTGCGTCAAACTTGGCTGCTTCTCTGCCTTCCGAGTGAATTTCCCCATGATGATGAGCGCGCTCACCGCGATTCAAGAGATCGAACTGTGCATCGAACGCAGTTAGGTAATCAACAACGACGGGGTCTTGGCTAGCGGCTCGACGAACATTACTGACTTGGCGCCCCTCATATCGTCTCAATGGGTCTTCCAAGAAGAGTATGCGTCGTGTGGGCGACTTCTTAGGCGCGATATCAACAAGTTCGCCAGCGGCCGAACGCCATACGGCGTGAAACTCCGCTTCTACGAAAAGAGTGGGAAGTTCCCAAAGTGTCCAGCCCACTACGAGATCGCCACCATAGGTGGCTACTTGGCTCTCAACCAGCGGAAAGCATTCGTCAGCCGGAGCGCCATTCAAAGGGCGAACATCGATGTAAAGCGGGGTTGCGCCTGGCACAATATCTTCGCAAAGGACCGTAAGTGGCCTGCTCATTTCAGCCGGTGTTACCGGGCGCTTGAATTTCATGGAACAGCCTAACGCTCACGCTCAGTTGTCACTCTCAAGCGATTGGTCTGATGCGCCAGCCAAGAAGTGGGGTTATGTCTTGCAATCGCATATTGTGTGGGGTCGACCCCTTGCTCCATGGCATGTCCTATTTCAGCGGAAACGCTGCCGGTGAGCGACCGGTGTAACCGGTCCGCTCGACTGGCTGGTTAGCTGCTTTTCTTTGGTAACCGCTCTGCCAGCTTTGGAATCACATACACTCCTTTGGAGGAGATATTCCAGCACATCAAACGCCGCATTGATCTCATCCTGGGTATGAGCTTTCATCTCATGAGCAGCTGCATTACCCATCTGTCTTAGATGATTGAGGATCTCGGCACCGTCAGGGGTAATGAAACCAGCAGCTCGGAGGGCACCGGTTCGCTCCTTAAGATCTCGGCCCTTCATCTTCTTGTCTCGACATACTGCCTCTACGAGGATGCGTACGCCCAAACCAGCCATAATTGGAAGTTCAGCGCACAGTGCTGCATGCGCTTCTTGATATACTCGATGAACTTCGGGAGAGAGAAGTTGTACCTCGTTCATTAGCGGTCGCCCGGTAGTCCGGCTGGGAAAGAGTTTCCGAGTTGTCGGAATGAAAGTTTCCCCGCTCTCGTCCTCCTCCATGTCTTCAGAAAACTGTGACGCCTCGCAAAAGGATACTGTCAGGCAGCCTTGGCACTGGACGACTTGGAACTGCCGACAAAGTGTAATATCCCCGTCATCCAGACGGTCCCGGACCTCCGTGAGAACCTTATGCCGGGTTGCATTAGCACATTCGCCGCATGAGAGCTCTGCGTACTCAGTATCTGGGTTGTTAACGGTAGTGCCTCGTGGTCGAAGCTCCATCTATCCCTTGTCTAATTGTGTGTTATCTGATTTCGTATTAGATGCCAATTGCCTTGCGATGCAGGATAAAACCTCTGTGGCGTCCTGCCGGAATTGCGACGTAAGTCCAAGTGGTTTTTTCGAGACTCTTCTGTGAGTCCCTCAATAGTTTCAGCAAGTTCGTTAGGCCCCAGACCAACCAGATAGACTAGACAAACCAGACAGACCAGATAAACCAGACAGACCAGATAGACCAGAGGCCCCGCGACTAAAAATTCCCAGCCTGCACCACATCCTCGATGCTGTTGATGTCGAGCCAGTGACCGGCGGTATAGAGCACTCGGATAGGATATTGCCGTTTCAACAGTTCTTGGAGCAGTTGAGGAATGCCGGCTTTGCGGTTGGTTGGCATGGCGAGGATCTCCACAATGATGTCGGTGATGAGTTTTACCGCGTTGGGCGAGACTTTGAGGAACCCCATCCAGACCCCGTGGATAGATTCTTTGAAGATGTCGTTCCCCAATTGTTTGAGATGGATCTTGGCATTGAAGGCCCTGCGTGAATTAGGAATGGTGCATTCGGTGAACCCGCCGAGGCGGGCATAGCTGCTCTGCTCTTGCCAGTTACTGTCGACGAAAATTACGAAGTCATCTGCTTCCTGGCAGAGAGACTGGGGAATATATTTGTTGAATAACACGTCACCATAGGAAATGACGGTGTCTTGTGCCGGTCCCTTCCGGGATCGGAGGGCTTTCAAGAGCGAATCCAGTTCGCCGGTATCCGAAAAGTCCTCGTTATCGACATACGTGAGGTTGGGGAGATTGATGGTCTCTTTTTTGTATCCTCTGACCACCACGATGTCCTTGATCCCAACGGCATTATAGGCATCGACAATGTGGGAGAGAATTGGAGTGCCTTGGATCTTGACCATTGTTTTGGGTTGTTGTTCTGTGAGTTCTCCCAGTTCCTTCCCGCGGGAGGCGGCCAGCACGATGGCGCAGGTGTCCTCGGCGCCTTTGGGCAGATAACGCTCTTCGGCTTCTTGTAGTTCTGCGGCGTTTTGCAGGCGGAAGATTTCAGAGACCGGGGCGACTTTGTCTTCGATGGAGAGCAGGTGTTCATCCTCCTTGAGGGTGCGCGCCGTTTTTTGCATGGCTGCAACGGACGATCGAAGCATGTGATTGGCCCAGATCACAATTGAAAAGCCGTGTTGACGAAACACATCAGTGGGTGTCGCGTAGTATTTGGTCGGCACGATGACGACGGGGCAGCGATTGCCCCATTCCTGTTTAAACGCTAAGATTTCGTCCGGCACCGACAGGGCACTGTGAATGAGAATGCCGTCTGCTCCTGCCTGATGATAGGCCTCGGCGCGTCGTAGGGCTTCCGTCAGCCCCCAGCCGCAGATGAAGGCCTCGACTCGGGCGATAATGCAAAAGTCTGGATCGGTCTGTGCGTCTTTGCCGGCTTTGATCTTGCCGCAGAACTCCTGCATGTCCGCCATGGGTTGGGCGCCCCCCTTGATGAAACTGTTCGTCTTGGGGAAGAGCTTGTCCTCGATGCAGACTGCGGCGATCTTGCGTTGTTCCAGTTTGCGGACGAGCCGCTGCATGTTATTGAAGTTTCCGTAGCCCGTATCGCCATCGAGGAGAATCGGAATCGTGGCGGCATCGGACATGAAATCCAGGTTCTCCAGAACTTGGGTCCAGCTGGCTTCGTTGTTGTCCCGGACGCCGAATTGTGCGGAAATGGAGAGGCCGCTGGCCCAAATGCCTCGAAAGCCGGCTTCTTGAACGATTTTTGCGCTGAGGCCATTATGGGCTTCACAGATGAATTCCAACTGTTCTGACAGGAGGAGTTTCCTAAATTGACTCGATGGGGAGATGCCTACGATTGAACTCATGGATTCCCTTCCTTATTCCTGCCGAAACGATTCAAGGTGGGTGTTTCTCTGGCGTACTCGTTACCTGTCAAGAATACCGATTTCCCTTGGAGAAATCACCTTGCACTTTCAGGAGACGCGAAACGTAGGGGCGAGGAGATAGGATTGTATCGCGGGTGGTTGATAGCTGATTGGGGTGGCAAGCGGTAGGGGGCCGAGCCTACTCCCTGACATGTTGGTTGGGGATTCCAGAGGCGCTCGCAATAATTTTTCACCGGCTTGATAGACATGTAACCTGTGGCTCTACCTTTTTTAAGTGTAGAAGGCCCTACTAGGGACTTCCCCAACTTCTGTGGATAACCCTGTGTATGACAGCGGTATCGATTGAGAAAAGACTTCAATGGAGAGTCCTGTCAGCTGTTTGCCTGAAAAATAGGCATTGTATCCTCTTAAATAGACCCACTATATTTTGTGGCTTGACGGATACTTTTTTGGCTTTTCCACAAGCAATAGTTATTCCTTTGCCGTATG
>DATHTZ010000781.1:0-6016 GCA_035462675.1 Nitrospiraceae bacterium
GTCTAAGCAAGGCGAGCCATTCCATGCTGTTCTTTTGATCAAGTGGTTGGTCGTTGACGAGATGATAGCGTCGTTTGAAATCTCGGAGCAGGCGGTACTCCCATATCTGGGCCTTGGATATGGGAATATTGAATCGACTCATCCCCCTTTCAAGAGAGGTCTCTAGTGGGCGTCGTGATTTGCGAGTGCCTTTCGGGATTATCTGGCCACGGAAGAGCCAACCATTCCAGCGATTCGCGTTTTGCTCGTATAACTTCCTCAGGGAGTTCCAGGAAGAAAGATTCGTCTGTGAATAGAAACACGGGGTTCTATTTTCCTTTTCACCTGTTCGGTTGCCCAGCTGTTTCTTCACTCTTTCCCTCTCATGACCGGTATATTCTGTCCTGGCAGTTGAGTTGTCCTAGAACTGCGAGCGTCCAACGAGCCCCGTCCCTTTCTCTCTCCATCCTTGTGGCCGTGGACTCAAAGGGGCTGTGGGTGGGGTGCCCCATCGTGCGCGCATCGGACGAGCACTGTTTCATCGTGCGCGTTCTGCGAGCACAGGGGCTCCCACCTGCGGCCACGCCTCTTACACCGGCCACTTTTCCTCATTCCACGCCATCTCCCAAAACATCCACTCATAGCGTGAGCTGATGACGAACGATTCTTCCATCCGGCGCTTTTCTTCTTTTCCCGCCGTCTTAGCCCACTGGTCCACTTTCTTTCGCATCCATTGCTGGACCTCGGCGAATTCTGGAGATGCGTAGAGCATGAGCCAGTCTCGATAGGGGTGATCATTTTTGGGTGGGCCATGCTTCAAGAGATGCTGGCCGACGACGCAGTAGATCCAGGCGCAGGGGAGGGCGACGACAGTGATTTCCGCTACCGAGCCTGTGAGGGCGACGGTGAGCATGTGTCTGGTGTAGGCATAGTTTGTCGGGGCCATCGGCACGGAGGACATTTCCTTCGCTGTCATGTTCCAGCGTGACCCGTACCCTTCGTGGAGGCTACGTTCGACGACGATGGTGTCTTCGGCGAGTTTCGTCAGGCGCAGGGCCGATTCTGAATCCGGCGCTCTCAGCGCTCCTGCAGAAAATACACGGGCGAGGTCGCCGAGAAACCTGGCATCTTGCAGGATGTAGTACTTGAACTTGCGCTCCGGCAAGGTCCCCTTGCCCAACGAGACGACGAACGGATGGGTCAACTGGGCATCCCAGATGGGCGTGGCAAGTTGCCTTAAGTGGTCTGTAAAGGACATGGGGCTTCTCCCAGTTAGACGAAAAATGTGAAAGGTAAAATGTAAGGCGTTAGATGTCAGATGATCAGAGGTGACGATTGTACCAACGTAGCTATTTCCATGCGTTGGGTTCGGTCCTCTCACGTGTCACATTTCTCCTTTCACGTCCGCAGTCGGCTGAGGCCAGGGCCTCGGTAAACGATTGATGCCGTCGAGCGCGGCGACTTTATAACATTCCGCCAGGGTCGGGTAGTTGAAGACCGTGTCGATGAAGTAATCGATCTTTCCCTTGTAGGCCATGACGGTCTGGCCTATGTGAATGAGTTCCGTGGCCCCTTCTCCGATGATATGGACGCCCAGGAGTATATGGGTGTGACGATGAAATAGCAGCTTCAGCATGCCGGTTTCATCGCCGGTCAGTTGCCCGCGGGCGATTTCTCGATAGTGGGCGATGCCGACGGCGTAGGGAACCTCTGCCTTGGCCAGATCTTCCTCATTCCGTCCCACCATGGAGATCTCAGGGATGGCATAGATGCCGTAGGGCAGAAGGTCCGTGTCGGTATGGTCGGGATGGCCAAAGGCATGGCAGGAAGCATGGCGCCCTTGCTGCATGGAGGTAGAAGCCAAAGCGGGAAAACCGATGACGTCGCCTACGGCGTAGATATGAGGGATAGCTGTTTGAAAATGGTCGTTCACGATCACGCGGCCTCGCGCATCCGGTGTGAGGCCGACGGTTTCCAGGCTCAGGCGCTTTGTGGCGCCAATGCGGCCTATGGCATACATGAGCGTCGTGGTGGTGATCGGGGGCCGGTGTGTCAGCGAGACCGTGACCTGTCCGTCTGGCTCTTTCCGGATCGCGACGACTTCTTCCTCATGGCAGAGCGTGACGCCGATGTCTGTCATCTGACGTTGCAAGGCGTCGATGATCTGAGCGTCGACAAATTCGAGTAAGCGCGGTCGCTTGTCGACGAGAACAACCGGCACACCGATCATGGCTAAGATCGATGCGTACTCTGTGCCGATCACGCCGCCGCCGACAATGACGATTGAGGTCGGAAGGCGTTTGAGCGAGATGAGACCGTCGGTATCGATGATCGTGTGACCATCGAATGGAATGTCGGCCGGTCTGGTCGGCACTGTTCCCACTGCGATGATGATCACGTGGGCATAATGTTCGGTCGATGTGTCGGCCTGTTGAACGAGGAGCCGGTGAGGGTCGGCGAAGCGGGCCTCTCCAAAGATCAGATCGATACGGTTGCGCGCCATCTGGTCCTTCACGATCGCAATTTCGTTCTTGATGATGTGGTTGGCGCGAAACGCGAGATCTTCGATCGTGACCGTCGCTTTCAGACGGTAGCCGGTTCCGTACAGGTTGCGTTGGCGGAACCCCGAGAGGTAGAGCACCGCTTCGCGGAGGGCTTTGCTGGGGATGGTGCCGGTGTTGGTGGAGACGCCGCCGACGACTGTTTTGCGCTCGATGATACCGACGGTTTTTCCGAGTTTGGCAGCCTGGACCGCGGCCTTCTGACCTGCAGGCCCACTCCCTATGACGAGAAGATCGTATTGGGCCATCTCTTCATTCTAAAGGAAGGCTGAGGTTAAGGCTAAGGTTAAGGAGAAGTATGCATCTCCCTCTCCTCAGCCTTTTCTTTGGTCTAGCTTGCGGTGATCAATGACTTGGCCACGGCGAAGGCCTTTTCCAGGTCCGGCAGTTGGACCAATTCGGGGGTGATTTGCAGATACTGCACAGTATTGTTGGCGTCGACCACCATGACCGTACGAGCCAGGATGTGGGGGCCATTGATAAACAGTCCGTAGGCCTTTCCGAATTCGGCATCTCGATAATCCGAGAGGAAGGTGATATTGGCGATTTTGGCTTCCTTCGCGAATCGTTTTTGTGCAAAGGGGGTGTCGACGCTTATGGTCACCAATTCGACCATCTTGTCGAGGCCCTTATTTTTTTCGCTCAGGTAGTGGGTCTGCTCTTCACACACCGGGGTGTCGAGCGACGGTACGACGCTGATGATCCTGACCTTACCCTTCCCTTTTGTGTCGGTGAGGGCGATCGGCGACAGGTCCGTCTGTGTCAGCTGCACCTCCCTGAGGGAGTCGCCGACTTTAATGCCGGTTCCCGAGAGGGCCAGGGGTTTTCCCTCGAAGAGAACCGAGCGGCCCTCACCAGCCACGGCACTGCCGCCAGCGACGGTGTAGTTCTTGTAGAGAAAATTGGCACCGCTGGAACTGCCGGTGCTTGTGCATCCGGCGAACCCAAGCGCCATGCAGAGTGTAGCCCCAATGATCGTTTGATGCGTTGCCTTCATAATATGGCCCTCCTTAGTGAAGAGATCGTGAACATTCAATCAAGCATACGGCGGTGTGTACATGTGTTGCTGGCGGGCTGCATAAAAATTGCGGGCATGCACGGCCGCACGTGCGGCACACCATAACATTTCTGCTAGGGACGAATAAAGGTGATGAGTTCCTGGTTGACTACATCGGGTCGTTCCCACTGCGGGATGTGCCCTGCCTTGGGGACTCGGATAAATTGTGATCCCTTGATGGTCCGGTGGAGTTCTTCCCCCACGCCGATTGGGAACACCCGATCTTCTTCGCCCCAGAGCAACAGCGTCTGGTGGGTGATCGTACCGAGGCGTGTGGCGAATCCGGACTCCCACAGTGGAAGGTTTTCTCTGACGGTCATAATGGGTTTGATGAGTCCTGGCCGCTGGCGGTTGCGTTTGGATCGCTCGATGACGGCCGGTGTGAGGAGTGCCGGGTCATGCACGATTTCTTGTAAGACGGACTCGATCATCAGGTTGCCGAACACCGTATTGCCGAATGAGACGAGCCAGGACGGCGCACTGGTCTCCAAGGCACGCCTCACTGAAGGACTGGTGAGTTTCTCCATGACGTGTTGCGGCAGCCCGTCGACAAGAACGAGCTTGGCGACGCGTGCAGGGTGTGCCAGTGCCATACCGATGGCCAGGCCGGCGCCCATGGAATTGCCGACTAACGTAGCCTGCGGAATCTTCACGGCATCCATGAATCCGACAAAGAAGTCCAGCATCTGATCAGGTCTGTAATCGATCTCCGGTTTATCGGATAGCCCGGCGCCCGGCAGATCGAGCGTGAGGACGCGGAAGTGGTGTGACAGCGGGTGCTGCTGATATTCCCATTGCCACATCGATCCCCCGAAGCCGTGGATCAGAATGACCGGCGGGCCTGCGCCCACATCCAGATAGGCGATCCGCTGGCCGTGGACGAGGACGGTGTGGACGGGCATGCGTTCAATGGCATCGAACTGTGCCGGAATCGACGAGGGAGACGAGCAAGCGGTCATGATGTGACACAACAGGATGAAGATGAGCAGCGCAGCATAGGGCTGTCTGCATACATGAACGGGAGCACGCGGGTCTATTGGGTTACTCCAGCTGGATGACCGTTTCATCCGTCTTCACGTTGTCGCCTTCAGCAACCAGGATGGCAGTCACTGTCCCGTCGATCGGCGCCGGGACCTGGCTTTCCATCTTCATGGCTTCGATGATCAGAAGCGGGGCACCGGCTTTGACTGTGGCATTGATGGCGACGAGTACTTTGACGACGCGGCCTGGCATCGGAGGCGCCACGTCTCCCGGCTTGGATGGCCTGGGGCGTTTGGGTTTGACGCCGCTACCAGTGTCGGGAGCTTCCGGCACGCCGGCCAGGATTTCCTGGATCGGTTCTAACGAGACTTCTTCGAGTTTGTCGTTGACCCGGATGTAATAGGGTTTGCGGCCGTCCACCTTCCGCCCGGAACCGGACACTTCTATATGGTAGGTTTCGCCGTGGACTGTCACGTTGAATTCGGCAGGGGCCAAATGCAGTTCAGTGGCCGCAGCCGGCCCACCGGGCAAGAAGCTTTCAAGGGGTTCCAGAGTCAGGTCTCCCTTTTCGCGCGCCTCGAAGAAATCTCGCGCGATCGTGGGGAACAGGGTGAATGACAGCTGATCTTCCACGGACTCAGCTGAGGCAGGCAGCTCTTTTCTGGCGGCCTCGAGTTCAGGCTCCAATCGATCGGCGGGTCTCGTCTTAATCGGATGGTCGTCCCCGATGGCGCGCGCCATAATGTCGTGATCGAGGGGGCCTGGCGCCCGTCCGTAGAGTCCGAGGAAGTAGTTTTTGGTTTCCGTTGTGATGACTTTGTACCGTTCGCCCGTCAGGACGTTGAGCGTGGCTTGGGTGCCCACGATTTGGCTAGTCGGGGTGACGAGCGGAGGATAGCCCATTTCCTTTCGGACGCGTGGCACTTCATCCAGTACTTCTTTGATCCGATCGAGCGCATTCTGTTCGGTCAGTTGCGCGGCAAGATTCGAGAGCATGCCGCCAGGAATCTGCGAGGTAAGGATCTCGGCATCGACTCCGGTGAACTCGCTCTCGAACTGCCGATACTTCCGCCGGACAGTGCGGAAGTGTTCAGTGATCGGGAGGAACGAGGCGAGATCCAGGCCTGTGTCGTACGGGGTGTTGCGCAACGAGGCCACCAGCGTTTCCGTCGACGGATGCGAGGTGCCGCCGGCCAACGGCGACATGGACGTATCCAGCATATCCAAACCGCCCAGGATCGCCATGAAGGAGGTCATCGAGGCCATCCCCGAGGTGTAGTGTGAATGCAAATGGATTGGGACTTTCACCGCCGTTTTAATCCTGCGAATGAGGTGATAAGCGTCGAGTGGTGCCAAGAGCCCGGCCATGTCCTTGATACAGAGCGTGTCGGTTCCTAAGTCCTCCAGCTGTTTCGCCAGGTCGACGAAACGCTCCACG